>PMLF01000009.1 GCA_003158755.1 Elusimicrobiota bacterium
GAATGTCCTCAGCAATCCCACCGTCGAGGACATCAGCCCTTCCGTCGGGAATCCCGACATGCCCCCGAAACACCGTCCCTGACCGACGGAAAAGGCGAATAAAACCACGAGCGGGAACGGGGAAAAAACGGGTTTCTTCATGGCTGTCCCATGCTATTAAATCCGGGTGCTGGGCGGAAAGCGGCGGGTGAAGGGAAAAAAGGTCAGACGGCGATTTTTAGGTCCAGTTCCTCGTAGTCCACTTGCGGACGCACCGACCGCCGCCCGGAAGCGGCCGGACGCATCCGCCTCACCAGCCCGTGCCGGACCAGCGTGTTCGTGTCCCGGAAAACCCCCGGAAAGCGCCGTCCCGCCAGGTGCGCCAGTTGGTAAAGACTGTGCGGGCGCTTTCGCCGGATGATCCGGATCAGCTCGAGCCGCTTCGGCGTCAGGAACTCCCTCGCCGCCTCCAGGCTCGTGAAATAGACGCCCGTCTTCTTTTGGAACGGACGCTTGGCTTCGGCCGCGCGAAACGCCGCTTCAAAATCGTTCAGAGCTTCGTTTTCGCTCTTGATCCGAATGGACATGACTTTCATAGCTCCCTCCTCGTTTCCCGCCACCGGGCCACGTCCCGCTCGAAATCCAGGCGCAGCCGGCGGATGTCGACGTATTCATACGGCTCTTCCCGCCCCTCCCGGTGCCGATGAGGACCCTTGGGGTGGTGGTTGTCGTAGAGCACCGCCGGCCGCCCCGCGCCCCCCGGCACGAACGCCAGGCGGTAGCGCACTCCCAAGGAATACGCCGTCGTTCGCGGGACGGACCACACAACCGTCTCCGTCAGGTCCCCGTGCCCCGTGAGCACTTTCTCGTGTAATAACAGTCGGGCGGCCATATATACTCTCCTAGTGAATATATCAGGTCTTCAAGACCTTCGCAAGGCGTCCGTGCGGGTGCGCCCGTCGGTGGGCATCTTTTAGGTCCTGCGGGTGTAGGTGGGTGTAAACTTCGGTGGACCCCAGCCGCGCGTGGCCCAGCAGCTCCTGAACATATCGGACGTTGGCGCCGCCTTGCAGCATGTGCGTGGCGCAGGCGTGCCGCAACAGATGACAGTTCATCTTCCAGGGGAGCCCCGCCAGGGCCAGATACTTCTTGAGGATGTTGTTCAGGCTGACCGGGTGAAACCCTTTTTGGAACTGCGTGAGGAAAAGCGCCGTCACCCCGGGAGGGCGGCGGCCTTGAAGATATCTTTGAAGCCACCGCTTGGCGGTCCTCCCCAGCGGGAGCATACGATCTTTGTTCCACTTCCCTCGCCGGATCCGTATGGTATTGTCGTCAAAGTCCACGTCGTAGAGGGTCAGCCGCGCCAACTCGCCGCGCCTCACTCCCGTGGAATAGAACAATTCCAATATGGCGCGGTCCCGCACTCCGACGGGCGTCCGCGTGTCGGGCTGATCCAAAAGCCGCCGGGTTTGGTCCTGGTCGGGGATGGACCGGGGAAGCGCCGGGCCGCCGCGCCGCTCGATCTTTGGCGCGGGGTTCATCAGCACGCGCCCCCGCCGGACCTCGTGCGCGAAATACCGGTGCAGCACGTTCATCCATTGTTGGATTCGGACGGGACCGAAGGGACGGCCGGTCCTCTTGTGCTTGCGCCGGAGCAATCGCCGGTGATGGGCCGCCACGTCGGCCACGGTCACCCCGGACGGGTCCATGGACGCGCGGGTGAAGAAAAACTCCAGCGCCTTTCCCGTGGCCCAAATCGTCGACGCCGCGTATCCCCGGCTCCGCAGCCAAGCCAGATATTCCGTCGGCCCGTCCGGGAGCGTCGTCACACCCCCCGGCTTTGCTCGCGCGGGTGCGTCCGCCGGTGCTCCCGTTTCAGGTCGCCCATTTCCACCCGCGTATAAAGTTGCGTCGTCTCCAGGCTCCGATGCCCCAGGAGCGCCTGGATGTGCCGGATGCCCGCGCCCCCGCGCAGCATGTGCGTCGCGCACGTGTGCCGGAACCCGTGCGCCGTCACGCGCTTGACGATCCCCGCCTGCCGCAGATACGCCCGGATGCGCAGGTTGACGCCGCCGCCCCCCAGTTTCTCCCCGTACCGGCTCAGGAACAGCCACCCCTCCGCGTCCGGCCGCGCCCCCGCCAGCGTCGGACGGCCGCGTTCCAAGTACCTCCCGACGTAATGCGCCGCCACCTCCCCCAACGGGACCACGCGGCCCCGGCGGCCTTTGCCCTCCTCGATCCGAAGTTCGCCCCGCCCGAGGTCCGCGTCGTGGACCGTCAGGTTTTGAAGCTCCGATGTCCGCGCCCCCGTCGAATAAAACGTTTCCAGCATCGCCCGGTCCCGCAACCCCATCGGCGTGTCCAGGTCCGGCTGGGCCAGGATTTTGTTCACCTCCCGCGCCGTCATGATCCCTCGCGGCAAGCCCTTCTTTGGCCTGGGGAGCTCCAGCCCGCTCGATGGATCGCTCAAGACACGCCCACGCCGCAACAGATACCGGAAGAAGCTCCGCACCGCCACCAACCGGCCCCGCTGCGTCTGAAGGTTTAGGCGCTTCCCTTTGTAGGTTTCCTGATAGACGTGCAGTTGATAGCGGTACATGGTCTCCCCGGTCACGGACGCCAGTTCCCCAACGTCCTCCGCCTGGAGGTAACGCGAAAAATCCCTCAGCCCCTTGGCGTAGTCGCGGATCGTGCACGGGCTGTAGTTCTCCATTTCCAGATGTTCCAGCCATTGCGCCGTCAGACGCTTGACCTTCAAGATTTCCCGCTCCTCCATGCTGGCCTCCCTCTGCTTTCTCCTATATGCCCCCCGCGCGAACCCCGCGAACCGCCTTCCGCCGACGAAACCGATTGATAATCTTTTCCTTTCACCCGCCAAGAAGTTCGCACCCCTCCGCGCGAACTTCCGCGAACTTTACCGGTCCGTTACGGGCTCCGACGGAAACACCTTGGACGTCCTCACGGCCTCCAAGCATTTCCGCAGCTCCTCCGGCGTCGTCAGGCCCACAAGCCGCTTTTCTCCCTCGGGCCCGTGGTCCAGGACCGTGTACCGGCACGTGGTCCCCCGGCCGCCGCCCGTCAGCTCCCGGACGTATTCCAGGCTCACCAGGTCGGCCAGCAGCTCGCGCAGACGCGTGTCGGCCAGGCCGGTAGCCTCCCGGATCGCTCGGCGCGTCACGCCTTCATCCGGCCCCGCCGTTCCCGCCGGATGTAGGGCCGCTATGGCCTTCAACAGTTCCCGCTGGGGCTTCTTCAAATCAGCGAAGCTCTCCCCCATGATCTCGCGGGCTAAGGAATAAGCCGCCGCATAGTCCTCCACCGTCGCCTCGATGTACTCCCGCCCGTCGATGGATTTCTGTACGGGCCGCTGGTGCTGGTAGAGGAAACAGATCACCTCGATCAAGTTCAGAAACCGCATGTTGTCGCGGCGGGTCCTCAACCACCGGACAGGGAAGTCGATCAGGTCGGCATACGGGATCACCACCGCGATGGCCTTTAAAAGCCTTTGCATGTTGTGATGGCGGCGGACGAGGGCATCCGTCTCTCCCATCGTCAGGAACCCCGCCAGCGTCTTGGCGCGGCGCTGCCGCTCGTGGATGCGGCGGGTTTGTTCCTCGCTCTCGTCGAGGAATAGCAGGAAGCACCGCGTCGCGTTCTCGTCGTGGATGTGCGGGCTGGTCGTCGTCTCCATGTAGGCCACGGGACCTTCCACCACCCGCTCTTCCATCCGCATTTGGTTGGTCTCCGGGTCCTTCACGGGGACCGCCAACGTCAGGCG
>PMLF01000105.1 GCA_003158755.1 Elusimicrobiota bacterium
AGGGTCCGACCAGCACCGAGGCTGGTTCCAGACGTCGCTCCTGCCCGCCGTGGCGGTGACCGGCGAGCCGCCCTACGGCCGGGATTTGACCCACGGTTTCATATTGGACGGTGAAGGCAGGGCCATGTCCAAGTCCAGCGGGAACGGCATCGCTCCCGAGGAAATCATCAAGAAATTCGGCGCGGACATCATCCGCCTCTGGGTTTCCGTGACCGATTACCGGGAAGACGTGCGGCTCTCGCCCCAAATCCTGGACCGGGTGGTGGACACCTACCGCAAGCTGCGGAACACCCTGCGGTTCCTTCTCGGAAACCTCGGGGACTTCCAACCGCCGATGGCCGTGCCTTTTGAAAAGATGGAGCCTTTGGATTTAGCCGCCCTGGGCGCCCTGAACAAAACCGTCGAGGACGTTTCCGGCCACTACGATCGTTTCGAGTTCCACCTCGTCACGGCCCGCCTGGCGGACCAGTTCTGCATCAACGTCCTGTCGGAATACTACCTGGACGTGCAGAAGGACGTCCTCTACTGCGACCGGGCCGATAGCCCCCGCCGCCGCAGCGCCCAGACGGCGTTCCTGATCATCGCCAAGACGCTGGCGCGGATGTTGGCGCCGCTCTTGTCCTTCACCGCCGAGGAAACCTGGCAGACGCTCAAAGAACAAAATCTATTAATCCCCGGAGAAGATGATCGGAGCGTGTTCTTGAATTCTTTCCCGGAACCGCTAAAGTTGCCCGCGGCGGGAATTTCCATTGACGATTTATTGGGACTGAGGCGCGCCGCCAACGGCATCGTGGAGCGCCTGCGCCAAGAAGGCGCCGTGAAGGGGCTCAACGACGTCGGCGTGGGGCTGATCGTTCCTGACCATGTTTTCGGGAATTTCCCCCCCGAAAAATTGGCCGCTTGGATAGGAGTGGCCCGGCTCGACATGTTGTCCGGAGGATCCAATGTTGGGCAAAAATCCACCGGCGACAAATGCCCCCGCTGCTGGATCACCCGGCCCCTCGCCGTCGACGGACTCTGCTCCCGTTGCGCCGAGGCGGAAGCTCCCCGGTGAAAGTGTTCCGCTTCGGTTCGCCCTCTCCCCACCCCTCCCCCGTAAACGGGGGAGGGGGAAAACTTTAGAGGTTCCTTTTTTAAAGGAGTTTTCCCATGCGCAAACAAACATTGTCAATAGCCGCCGTCCTGTGGTTTTTGGGAGGGGCGATTCCTTGCGTCCGTTCCGCCGACGTGGACCCGGGGGAAGTCAAGTGGCGGGTGGCGGAGCGGGCCAAGAACGACGACTTGGCGGATAAGATGAAGAAAGATATGAAACTGTCTCCCGACCAGGACATCGTCGTCCGGCGGGCCTTGGAGGATAAAACCCAACGGACGAGCGCCCTGCGGCAGGAGTTCCGGACGAGGCTCCAGGAGCTGACGACGGAAACGGAAGCCAAAATCACGGCGTCGATGTCCGACGATCAAAAGAAACAGTACGCCGCGCTGAAAGAAAAAATAGAACGGCAGGCCCTCGAGGAAAGCAAACGCCAGCAGGGCAACGAAAAAGAGAAGGGCGAAGGCGGCGAGGGCCATGGGTTTGGCGGCCATCAGCCCATGGGCGGCGGCCACGGCGGCGGGTATTGAACTTGAGTGATCCTTCCCCGTCGAAAACCAAGCTCCTGCCGACGCCGATATTGATTTCGGCGGCGGCCGCCTTGTTGATCGTGGACCAGTGGACCAAGCGCCTGGTGTTCACTCACCTGGAACCCGGCGCGGTCAAACCCGTGCTCCCTTTCTTCAACCTCACCCACGTGCTCAACACCGGAGCCTCCTTCGGCATGTTCCAGGATTCGAACCGGGCGTTCATCGGGATGACGGTCCTCATCCTGGTCGTCCTGGCGTTCCTCCACCGGAGGATTGAGAGGGAAGGCCGCTGGTCGTCGCTGGGCTTGGCGCTCCTGTGGGGCGGCGCCCTCGGCAACCTCGTCGACCGGATCCGGATGGGCGCGGTCGTGGATTTCTTGGACTTTCATTGGGCGGAAAACCATTTTCCTTCCTTTAACGCGGCCGACAGCGCCATTACCGTCGGCGTGGCCTTGATGTTCCTGCAGAACCTGATCCGTGCCCGAAACCAAAACCTTTCGCGCTGAAGGCGGCGAAGGCCGCCTGGACAAATACCTCGCTTGGGCTTTGCGCCCGATGACGAGGACCTACGTCCAAAAGCTCATTTCCGACGGACTGGTCACCCTGAACGGACGGCCGACCCCCGCTGGAAAGTCCCTGATCGCCGGGGACGAAGTGACGGTGGCCTTCCCCGAATTCTCCGCCCTCCCCGCCGCGGCGTCGGCGGGCGTTCCGATCCTCTTTGAAGATTCCGACCTCATCGTCGTCGACAAGCCCGCCGGGGTGGTCGTCCACCCCGCCGGGCCCCACCAGGAAGACACCCTGGTCCAACGCTTATGGCCGAAATTGGAGCCGGCTTGGAAGGCGAAAATCCATGGAGTCCCTCTCCACACGGCCCGGCCCGGCGTCGTGCACCGGCTGGACAAGGGAACGTCGGGGATCATCCTCATCGCCAAGAACCCCGCCGCGGCGGAAAACCTTTCGTCCCAATTCGAGAAACGAAAGGTGGAAAAAATCTATTGGGCCCTGGCCGAAGGCAGCCCCGGGGCGGAAACGGGAACGATTCGGTCCAACGTCGGCCGCGACCGCCACCGGCCCGATCGCATGTCCGTAACGGACCCCGGCCGTCCGTCGGAACTGGAGTTCAAGGTCCTGGCCCGGTTCGAGCGCGACGCCCTCCTGGAGGTCCACCCTCTCACCGGACGGACCCACCAAATCCGGGTCCAGCTGGCTTCCGTGGGACACCCCTTGGTCGGCGACGGGACGTACGGCAATAAAGGGGGCGATCGCCCCCTTCTGCACGCCCTGCGGCTTTCCTTCAATCACCCGCGCACCAAAAAGCGGCTGACGTTCTCCGCTCCCCTGCCCGAGGATTTCCGCGCCGTCCTGGCGGAACGCGGATTTGACGCTTTCCCATCTAAAAAGGTAGAATAGGGGGAAGTCTTGCCCCCCTCCATTCCATGACAAAGGGTCTTTTGTTGGTGATTTCGGCCCCGTCCGGCGCCGGAAAGTCGACGCTTTGCCTCGCTTTGGCCGAAAACAGGCCGGAAGTTTGGGTTTCCATCTCCTGTACCACCCGGCCGCCGCGGCCGGGAGAGGAGAACGGACGGGACTATAATTTTCTTTCCCCGGAAGAGTTTGAGAAACGCCTGAAAGCGGGCGAGTTCATCGAAACCGCCCGGGTCCACGATTATATGTACGGCACTCTCAAGAAACCCGTGGACGACGCCTTGGCGGCGGGGAAGGATGTGGCCCTCAACATCGACACCCAAGGCGCACGCTCGGTCAAGGCCCATTTTCCGGACTGCGTGCGGACGTTCATCCTGCCTCCGTCGTGGCCCGTGCTGGAGGAACGCCTCCGCAAACGGGCGCAGGACGGGCCCGACGTCATCGCCAAGCGGCTGGCCAACGCCCGGGGAGAAATCGGCCACTTGGCCGAATACGATTACGTCGTGGTCAACGACCGGCTGCAGGACGCTTTGGACGACCTTTTATCGATCCTGCGCGCGGAGAAGCGCCGGTTCCCTCGACTGAAGGAAGAGTTGAAATACCTGTCTTTTTTGTAAGGACTCTTTCGTAGGGGCGGGTCTCAGACCCGCCCAC
>PMLF01000256.1 GCA_003158755.1 Elusimicrobiota bacterium
TCCACCACGATAAGATCATGTCTGACGTAAAAGCGGGCGATCAATTCCTCTATAGTTTCGATATGGTATTGAACTTGGGCCCGGGGAATTATTCGATGTCGACGGCTCTGGTGAGCAGCGACACGCATTTGGTGAATAATTATGAATGGGTGGACGGGGCTTATTTCTTCACCGTGACAAATCGAAGTGAAAATGTTTTCATCGGGACTTCCTTTTTCCCGACAACGATATCGGTGGATCGCGCGGAGTTCCCCTGAAAATGATTTCCTACGCTCAAAACATGGAAGACGTCATCCTCGCGAGGCTTTTCAAATCTCAGGCGACGGGGTTTTACATTGACGCCGGGGCCTGGCATCCCACCGATGATTCCGTCACTAAGCATTTTTATGACCTTGGATGGAGCGGGATCAACGTCGAACCGACGCCTCATTTCTTTCGGCTGCTGAGCCAGGAACGTCCTCGGGACGTAAATTTAAACGTCGCGCTTGGCCGCGCGCCGGACGTTCACGTGCTTTATGAATTTTCGGAGACCGGTTTTTCTACCCTCAATGAGGGCTACCGTGAAATATTTATGAAATCGGCCGGCGCTCCGTCGGAGCGCCGCGTAGAGGTTAAGACGCTTAAGGACATCTGCGCTCAATACGTCAAGGGGGATATCGATTTCCTCAAAGTGGACGTGGAGGGATGGGAAAGCGCCGTGATCGAGGGAAACGATTGGGAGCGGTACCGCCCTCGCGTGGTGCTGATTGAATCCACGTGGCCGAACAGCGCGGAGGAGACCCCCGCCGATTGGGAGCCCTATTTGTTGTCCCGGGGGTACGAAAGCGCCTATTTCGACGGTTTGAATAAATTCTATGTGCGGAGGGAAGAGCCGTTTTTGAAGAAGTTCTTCCGGACCCCGCCGAACATTTTTGACGGGTTTAAGCCGGTGAGTCTAGCGAGGGCGGAAGAACAGTTGACCGGGGCTCTTCAATCGTTGTCGGAAACGCGTACAACCTTGGCGGGCATAACGTCGGAGAGGGATAGGATGATCCATTCTCGAAGCTGGCGTTACACGTTGCCCATAAGACGGTTGGGCCGATGGTTTAGATGCGCCGCGCGCTGGATGGGATGGAAAAGGGGAACTGCGTGAGCGTTTTTTCCGATACCGTCGGGATCCGGGAAGTTCAAGAGCGGATTTCGATGGTTCTCCTCCAAAAGCGGGAGGCGGGAAATTCGGTGGTGGCTCCGCAGGGACTTGACGCCCTCGCCGGTCGAACCGCCGTGACCTGCTTGGAGTTCCCCTGGAGGCGTTTCCTTCCTCCCTCCGCCGCTCCGGCGTTGTTGCCTATTTCCGAAGATCGCGATTGCGACGCGGATTCGTTGATGAAATTTGAAGGGGAAGGATTTATCGTCAATTGTTTCCGGGTATTGCNNGACCCGGATCCCCAAGGGTTTTATGCCTTCTTGAAGCGGTTCCATGATGGATGGCCGAAACCCTTCCTCCTGGCGAGGCTCCGACTATCAAAAGAAGGAAGGCGGAACGGGGTCCGAGTGAAAGGGTTAATCCGGAGGCTGGTTTTCGCGGTTCCTCAGTTGTTGTCCGCGATCGGCGGGGGGAAGGAAACTCGTGTGGAACGGGAGGGTTCCGACAATTTCACCCTAAATTCATTTCCGGTCTCGTCGGGACCGCTCGCTGTACCCCTCTTGACGATCGCCGTGACGACTTACAATCGGGCTGCGTGGTTGTCCCTTAGCTTGCCCCTCCTCCTCGAGCGGACGGGGCCTTATCAAGACGTGGTGGAAGTAGTGGTGTGTGACAACGCGTCCACGGACGATACCCGCGAGGTGGTTTCGGGGTTCGCACGCCATCCCCAGCTCCGTTACTATCGGAACCAAGTCAACGTCGGAATGTTGGGCAACCTGGGCGTAAGCGGCGGTCACGCCCGCGGCCGGTACGTGTGGCTGATAGGGGATGACGATTTGATGATCGAGGGGGCGATCGAGCGGGTGCTGGCCGCTCTCCTCCGTTTCCCCGAGACGGAGCTTCTCTACATGAACTACGCCTTCACCCGCTTCGACAAGCCGGAGCAATTGGCTTGCATCGAACCGCTGATCCGAAAGGCGCTTCCGATTTCCACGAATTTCCGCGACGAGAGGGCTCCGGAACTGCGTACCATCGCCGCCAAGACGGAAAATTGTTTCACCGGGATTTACAGTATGGTTTTTCGGGCGGACCACGCTCGCCGCGCCTACGGACAGGACGTGAGCGGCCCACCGTTTTTAACGCTGCCGACCTGCGCGCCTTCAGCCGATTACGTGTGCCGGCATATGATGGGGCGTCCGGGCTATTGGCTGGGCGACCCCTGCGTCGTAGTGAACATGAATGTTTCGTGGATGAAACATGCCGCGCTTTTCATTTTAGAGCGTTTTCCGGAACTGCACGATCTGATGCAAGCCAACGGGGTGGAATCCGCCGACGTGGACCGGCTCGACAAGCTCGACACCACGCCGCTNNAACGTCATGAATTGGCTTCTGGAAATCTATTCCGGCCGTCAGAAGGAAAATCTGAGCCATTTTTCCATTGACCGGCTTATCCGTCGCCTGAGGCATCTGCCTTCTTTTCGCCGTCAGTGGGGATTCGTTTTTGACCTATACAAAAATGCATGCCGGATCGGATTGGTTCCCACGGAGGGTGTGGCTCCCGAGATGGTGGAGCGGATTTATTTGAACGGATAAAACGCCGCCTCCAGCCTCGACGGGTTGATCCCGGCGGCGGCGGATGGCAAGTCAGGAGTTCGGTCATGGCCAATAAGCCTTACAGTGAAATCACCAAATGCAGGTTGAGCGGAAGCGAAAATCTCGTGAGCGTCTTAAACTTGGGATTGCAATCCTTGACGGGGGTGTTCCCGAAAAAAGCCGAGGATCCCGTTTCCGTGGGTCCGCTGGAAATGGTGTGGTGCCCCGACAGCGGCCTTTTACAGATGAGGCATTCCTACGACCCCTCGGAAATGTACGGGGTCAATTACGGATACCGGTCGGGCCTGAACCAGTCCATGGTGCGTCACTTGGAAGACAAGATCGCCCGCCTCCAACGGATCGTTCCATTGAAGGCCGGAGACGTGGCGTTGGATATTGGGTCCAATGACGGGACGTTGTTGAAGTCCTATAAGGTTGACGGACTCGAGAGGATCGGGATGGACCCCACTGGTGTGAAATTCAGGAAATATTACACGGACGATATCCGATTGGTCCCTGATTTCTTTTCTCAGTCGAATTTCGAGAAGGCGACCATGAAGAAAGCCCGCGTGGTCACATCCATCGCGATGTTTTACGACCTGGAGCGGCCCTTGGACTTCGCCCGGCAGGTCGGGGCGGTCCTTGCCGATGACGGGATTTGGCATTTTGAACAGAGCTACATGCCCTCGATGTTACGAACGAATTCCTACGACACCATTTGCCACGAGCATTTGGAATATTATTCTCTGGCCGTCGTTAAATCGATCGTGGAGCAGGCGGGGATGCGGGTCATCGATGTGCAGATGAACTCCATCAACGGCGGTAGTTTCGCCGTGACGGCCGCCAAGGCGAAAGCTCCTTTTCGGTCCAATCAACCGGTGATCGATTGGCTAATATCCCAGGAGGGACGGATGGGGCTGGAGACGCCTCGACCCTATCGAGATTTCGAGGAGAGAGTGTTCCGGCATCGGGAAGATTTGAGGCGGTTGATCCGCGCGTTGGTCGCCGACGGCAAACGCGTGCTGGGGTATGGAGCATCCACTAAAGGGAACGTGACCCTGCAATTTTGCGGGTTCACCCCCAAAGACATCCTGGCTGTCGCCGAAGTCAACAGCGATAAGTTCGGCAGCGTAACGCCGGGGACTCATATCCCCATCGTTTCAGAAGAAGAGGCCCGAGGAATGAAACCGGATTATTTCCTGGTGCTCCCCTGGCATTTCAAGTCTGGAATCCACGAAAGGGAAAAGGCATTCCTTGCCAACGGGGGGAAAATGATTTTCCCATTCCCCGAAATTGAAATTGTTTAAAACGGTTCCCGTGCCGGCGTTTCTAGAGGTATTTGAGGCCGGACGCGCGGTGTTTCGCCGAGGGAATACAGATCGAAGCGGGTTCCTATGAAAAAAGCGTTGATCACCGGGGTTGCGGGACAGGACGGATCCTATCTTGCCGAGCTTCTCTTGGAGAAGGGGTACCACGTGTTTGGAATGGAGTGCGCGTCGGGCGCTCCGGATTTATCCCGCCTGAATCCCATTCAAGACAGGATCCATTTCGTTTCGGGAGATATGAGGAGCCAATCTTCCCTGGATGATGTCATACGTCAAACGCTTCCGGACGAGGTGTACAACCTCGCCGCGGAATCGTTCATGCCCACCTCGTGGGACGATCCCGCCCGGTTCGGGGAGGTGACGGGTCTCGGCGTGGCGCGTCTGATGGGTGCGCTCTCCCATTTCAAACCGGACGCCCGATTTTGTCAGGCCTCCTCGGCGCTGATTTTTGGGAACCCCTCGGAGACGCCCCAAACCGAGGCCACGCCGGTGAGTCCCGTCGACCCTTATGGGGCCACTAAAGCCTATTCCCATTTCATGGCGGGCGCCTATCGGGCGACGGAAAGATTGTTCGCTTGTTCGGCGATCCTGTTCAATCACGAATCCCCCCGCCGAGGGCCGGCATTCGTGACGCGAAAAATCACTCAGGCGGCGGCGAAAATAAAACTTGGCGTGGCCAAAGAGGTGACGCTCGGGGATCTTGATTCTCAAAGGGATTGGGGGTTCGCGGGAGATTACGTGGAAGGGATGTGGTTGATGCTGCAGCAACCGGCCCCGGATGATTATATCTTGGCCACGGGTGTTTCCCATTCCGTGCGGGAATGGGCCGACGTCGCTTTTCGTTCTCTGGGACTCCGGTTCGAGAATTTTCTTGTTTCCGATTCCTCTCTTTTCNNGGGATGACCCGGATCGACTCGACCGCAGGGCCTCTCCCAACGGTTCTCTTTGTAGAACCAAATTTATTTCTGCCGGTTCATTGATCACCATCTAAAAGCGACCTTGGGATCTTTCGAAAAGGGGAGTTGATTGGCATGGAAGTCATCCTAAATGCGGTCCTTCTCCGCGGTCGGCTTACAGGTATCGGCCAATACACTCTGCGGTTGGCGGAAGGATTGGAACGTCACCCGGATGTTTCCCTCGTTCGCTACTTCCAACTGTTTTGGTTCGGATCTTCCATCCCCTCTTCCCTACCCGACAGGGGGTGGGAGCCGGTTCGGAATAGGGCGAAGAAAGTGCCATTTGTCCTTCCGATTTTCAGCTCGGTTCGGGGGCTTTGTTTCCGTGCGCTAAGCGCTTGGAATGGGCCGGCGGTTTATCACGAGCCGAACTACCTCCTGCTACCATACAATGGGCCGACGGTGGCCACGATCCACGATCTGTCCTACCTGCACTACCCCCAATACCATCCAATCGAACGGGTTCGCCGAATGGAGCGCGGCATGCCGCTCACACTGGCCCGGGCGGGGCATCTCGTTACGGATTCAGAATTCGTCCGGAGTGAAATCATTAGCCGGTTCGGCGTCGCTCCGGAGCGGGTGACCGCGATCCCCCTGGGAGTGGAGCCCGTTTATCGTCCCCGTACGATGGAAGAATGTGGGGTGGTCCTCCGGCGTTACAGATTGGAGGGCGGCCGTTATTTGTTGTCGGTGTCGGCACTGGAGCCGAGGAAAAACTTGGAAGGACTGGTGGACGCCTACTCCCGGCTGCCGTCGGAAATTCGAAAGCGGTTCCCCTTAGTGTTGACGGGGCCAAAAGGATGGCTGAGCGAATCCTTGGAGGAACGGGTGGCGCCCTTGGCGCAGAGCGGGGAAGTTATTCAAACCGGTTTTGTCTCCGCCGAGGACTTGCCGTTCCTCTATTCCGCGGCGGCGGGGTTCGCTTCGCCTTCCTTTTATGAAGGGTTCGGGTTGCCCGTTTTGGAGGCCATGGCGAGCGGGACGCCGGTGCTGACCTCCTCCCGGGGATCCCTGCCCGAGGTGGCGGGGGACGTCGGGCTGCTCGTGGATCCGGAAGACGTGCCAGCCATGACGGCGGGCCTGGAGCGTTTGCTGACAGACGAAACGTTTCGGGAGCGGGCCCGCCGGGAAGGCCCCCGGCGCGCGGCGGGGTTCACCTGGGGAAAATGCGTGGACCGGACGGTGGACGTATACCGTAAAGTGGTTTGATTTATCCGACGGATTTCATGTTTCAATTGACGGAAGAGGAGGCCGAATAGATGGTATCGCAGAATGCGATACCTTCCCGGCAACACCTGGGCGGGTTCCTCATCATGCGGGCATTCGTCCGGCTTCGTCAAATGATTTCTTTGAATCGATCCTTGGCCAAGCGGCTGGCGTCCATCGAACGGCGGCTGTCGGGCCACGACGTCGATGTCCGGAAATTTTACAGGATGTTCCAGGAAATGCAGGAATCCCCGAGCATGGCCGATATCGGCTACGCTATCGAAGCGCCAAAGACATGAAATCTCTTAAATGGATGATGGGGGCGGCGGTTCTTTTTGTCGCAAGGTTCGCGGCGGCGGAAGAAGTCCGGTACGTCCCGGCTCGGCAGTACGCCGACGCGCTGGTTTCGGAGATCGGGAAGGCTTCTTCGACGGTGGACGCGTTCGTCTACCTGTTCACTCTGTACTCGGACCTGCCGGACAACCCGACGACGTTGGTGGCGGAGGCTCTGGGGGCGGCCGTCCGCCGGGGGGTTCGGGTGACGGTGGCGTTGGACCAAGGCGGAGGGTTCGGCGGGGAGCCGGCGGGGCCCGCGGAGAATTTGGCCGCGCGGGATTTCCTCAAGGCCCGGGGGGTGGACGCTTATCTGGAAGATGACCCGGCGACGTTGCACGCCTAGGCGGTCGTGATCGACGGGACCACCGTGATCCTGGGCTCGGGGAACTGGACGGAGAACTCCTTCAACCAAAACTTGGAGGCGGGGATGCTCGTCCGGTCCACTCAGGCGGCGGCGGACCTTTTGGCGGACTTCAAAAACCTTCCCCGGCAGCCCGTTCCGCCGGAGGAGAAGACGGGGGCTTTGGTCCCCCTCACTTTCCTGACGGAGCCGGGCTTATTAGGGGACCTGGCGACCCGCGGGGCCGAGCGGTCCTTCGACCTGTATCTGTTCCTTTTAAGGGAGTCCCTCCTGCAGGGGAAGACGTCTTTCGCCTTATCCTACGACCGGACGGCGGAGGCGCTGGGGATCGTCGACGCGGGGAGCGTCACTTACCGCGGACTGATCACCAAGGTCCTTCAGAGCCTCCAAGACAAGAACGGGTTGATCCACGTCACGCCCCATTATGGAGCGGACGCCACGGTCGAAATGGTTCCCTTGGCCGGAGAAGCCGTCCCGGTGCCGGAAGGATATTTCTCTTGGGGATGGAACCGGAGCCTTTCTTTCAAAGGGAAGATGGCTTACGTGATCGACCTCTATTATTCCGAAACCTCCTTCAGCCGTCCCCGGTGGTCGATGGCCCAGGAGGAATTGACCCGGCGGACCCACGTGAAGCCTTGGCTCTTGTCGAACGGGTTCGCCGAGCTGCGGCGGGAAAACCTTTTGGAAGTGGACACCGACGACCTGCCCGTGGGGGGAAAAGAGACGCGCCGTCCCAACGCGTACACGCCCAAGGCCCTTTACGATCCCCAAGCCCTGGCGGCCCGGTGGGCGGCGTTGGAAAAAACGTACGGGGCGGACCGGCTCGCTCGCGGGAAGGCTTGCGCGAATTTGGTGTTCGCGGATTCAGACGCGGACGCGGTGGAGCGGTTCATCGTCCTGGAGGAGAAATACGGGCGGGAGAAAATGGACCGGGTTTTCCAGTTGATCGGGGACAAAAGCTCCGAAAATCCCCGGCGGACCGTGGGCTATTTCATACGGACGGTGGAGAGCTTGAAGTGAAGGAAAATGATAATTTAGAAGCGGTTTCAAANNTGCTTCGACAAGCTCAGCACGAGTGGGAAATTCGTGAAAGATTTGATGCGGCGTTTGGAACGGGAAGAGGCCAGTAAAGCGCGTGTAAAGAATAAACCGATTGACATCTCTTATTGGGTCCAGAAGGTATCCGAAGAAACGGGTGTAAGAGAGGAGGCTCTTTCCGGATCGGGCCGGGCACCGGCAGTATGCCGCGCCCGGGAAGGACTGTCGTATATTTGGGTAGAGGCGTTAGGCCGAAGTGGACGGGAATTGGCCGCCATCTTGAACTTGAGACCGGAATCAATTTACAAGGCGGCCAAGCGAGGAAGAGAGGATAAGGGGAAGTGGGAGAAAATGGCGGGATGGAATTAATGCCTTTAATGCCGCAACGTCCCCTATACCTACTATGCCTACAGCTATGCCTATGCTCTATGCCTATGCCTGCGCAACGTCCCCTATGCCTGCTCTATGCCAAACGTCCCGTATGCCTTATTGCCCTAAAAAGGTCTATTGAAATCAATTTACTCATTTATTAGACTTATTTAGGGCTATTTNNCAAGCAGTTGCGCGATCTTCGACTAAGGCAAAACATCGACCAGCGCCGGTTGGCCGAGCGGGCTGGCGTTGCGCTGAATGCGGTGAAAAATTTGGAATCCGGCAAGGGCGCAACGCTCACATCGTTGGTCAAGGTCTTGCGGGCGCTGGGACGCGCGGAATGGTTTGGATCTTTGGCGCCCGAGGTTTCGATAAGCCCTTTGCAGATGCTTCGGAACAAGCCCGTCCGGCGGAGGGCCGGGAGAACCCGCCGTGTATAAACCCGTCGCGGCCATCGAGGTTCGCCTTTGGGGCAAGGTCGTCGGCGCGGCGGCTCTGGACCCCAAGCTGGGATTTTACGCTTTTGAATACGCACCCGCCTTCGTTGCGTCCGGCATTGAGCCGGCCCCCCTGACCATGCCGTTGTCGGCGGCGCGTGAACCTTTCGTTTTCACTGATTTGCCCGTCCCGACATTTAATCGCCTGCCGGCCATGCTGGCGGATGCCCTGCCGGATGATTTCGGCAATAACCTGATCGACGCCTGGATGGCCGGGAAGGGCATCGACAAGAGAAAAATCACCCCCTTGGACCGTTTGGCCTACATGGGGAAACGGGGCATGGGCGCCTTGGAATTCAAGCCGGCGCGCAGTCACGCCGCGGTGAATCACACCGCCTTGGAGATTTCAAGGCTTGTGGAAGGCGCCCGACGGGCCGTTCATGGACGGATGGATTCGGACCCGCTCGCCAAGGCGGCGCTGGCGCAAATCATTCAAGTGGGGACTTCGGCCGGGGGAATGCGGGCGAAAGCGGCCGTCGCCTGGAACCCGAAGACCGGCGAAATCCGCGCGGGGCAGTTCGACGTGGACGAGGGGTTCGAGCATTGGCTGATCAAATTCGACGGAATGGGTCCCGACCGGGAGATGGGCGGGACGCAGGATTACGGACGCATCGAATACGCCTATCATTTAATGGCGGTGGAAGCGGGAATCGCCATGGAGCCCAGCCGGCTTTTGGAGGAAAACGGCCGAGCTCACTTCATGACGCGCCGTTTCGACCGCGACGGAAACAAGAAACACCACGTTCAAACCCTCTGCGCCATGGCCCATTTGGATTACAAACAAAAAGCCACCCATGATTACAGCCAACTCTTCGAGGTGATCACGCGGCTGAACATGGGGTACGCGGATTTGGAAGAAGGATTTCGGCGGATGGCGTTCAACGCGATGGCGGCCAACTGCGACGACCACACCAAAAATGTTTCATTCCTTTTGCGCGAAGGCGGTTGCTGGCGGCTCGCCCCCGCCTACGATTTGACCCATGCCCACAACCCCGGCGGAGAATGGACCCGCCAACATTTGATGTCCGTGAACGGGAAATTCCGCGGCGTGACGCGGGCCGATCTGCTGGAAACGGCGGACCGGTTCGGAATAGGCAACGCGCCGAAACTATTTGATCGCGTCAAGGAGGCGGTTTCCGCTTGGCCGCGCTTCGCCGCGCGGGTGGGCGTGGATGAACGGGAGGCCAAGAGGATACTCTCCCATCATGGGGCGTTCTAAGACAAAATATGGTCCCTCATCGAGGAGATAGGAAGGCATGAACGTTATCCTTGACGCGGTCCTTCTCCGGCGGCGGCTTACGGGTATCGGCCATTACATCCGGCGGCTGGCGGAGGGGCTGGAGCGCCATCCCGACGTGTCCCGCGTCCGTTACTTTTTCACGTTTCGGTTCGGGTCTTCCATTCCCGCGGCCCGGACCGACGGGAAATGGGAGCCGATGCGGAATTCGGCGAGAGAGCTGCCGTTCGTGGGACCTCTTTACGGCGCGGCACGGGGGATTTGTTTCCGGGCGCTGAGCGCTTGGGGCGGGGCCGCCGTTTATCACGAACCGAACTACCTCCTCCTTCCTTATTCCGGGCCGACGGTGGCCACGATCCACGATTTGTCCTACCTGCACTATCCCCAATACCATCCGATCGAGCGGGTTCGCCGACTTGAGCGCGGGTTGCCGCGCACGATGGCCCGGGCGGGGCATCTTGTAACGGATTCGGAATTCGTCCGGAGTGAAATCGTCAGCCGGTTCGGCGTTGCTCCGGGCCGAGTGACGGCGATCCCCCTGGGGGTGGAACCCAATTTTCATCCTCGTACGATGGAAGAATGCGGGGCGGTCCTCCGGCGTTATGGATTGGAGGGCGGCCGCTATTTGTTGTCGGTGTCGGCGCTGGAGCCGAGGAAAAACTTGGAAGGACTGGTGGACGCCTACTCTCGGCTGCCGTCGGAAATTCGAAAGCGGTTCCCCTTAGTGTTGACGGGGCCAAAAGGATGGCTGAGCGAATCCTTGGAGGAACGGGTGGCGCCCTTGGCGCGGAGCGGGGAAGTTATTCAAACTGGTTTTGTTTCCGCCGAGGACTTGCCGTTCCTCTATTCCGCCTCGGCCGGGTTCGCTTCGCCCTCCTTCTATGAAGGGTTCGGGTTGCCCGTTTTGGAAGCCATGGCGAGCGGGACGCCGGTCATGACTTCCGACCGGGGATCCCTGCCGGAGGTGGCGGGGGACGTCGGGCTGCTCGTGGATCCGGAAGACGTGCCGGCCATGACGGCGGGCCTGGAGCGGTTGCTGACAGACGAAACGTTTCGGGAGCGGGCCCGCCGGGAAGGCCCCCGGCGCGCGGCGGGGTTCACCTGGGAGAAATGCGTGGACAGGACGGTGGGCGTTTATCGGAGGGTGATGAAATAAAAATACGTTACCGCTTAAGGGCAATGCCGGTAACTTAAGAACAGCTAAAGCTTACCTCTCCCTGCCCCTCCTTGCGAAGGAGGGGAGAAAAGCATTCCAACTGAAGTCATTAAGGAGCGAAGCGACGAAACAATCGCATTGTATCGTTGAAAACCGAGATTGCTTCGTCACAAAAATCGTTCCTCGCAATGACGGGTGTAAGTTTTTCTCTCCGTCGGATGTTTCAGACGGCTAAAGGAACACTTTTTTTCAGACCAATCCTCCCAGCCACCGATCGGCGGAAATGATTCGGACGCCGTCCACCTGTTTATCCACCCCTGTCTTCCTCACCACTTGATAGACGAAGGGAATCTTCAGCCGGTCCTGAAAATATTTTAGCGGAGGGGAGAGGTTATCATCGTTCGTCTTGACTTCGACGGCGAACCACGGTATATCGTTCACCGTCACGAGGAAATCCGTCTCCCGATGAGTGGCGTCCCGAAGGAAGGTGAGGGCGGTCTTATGTCCTTCGCGGTCCCGCTGCCAATGGACGAATTTCAGGAGGTGGGACGCGACGAGGTTTTCAAACCGCGCTCCCTCGTCGGAGACTTCCGACCAGTCCCAAAGATAAAGCTTTGGTTCTTTTTTCAGAGAGCGGAAAGGCGTTCGGGTGAAGGGGGGGATCCGGAAGTGATAGTAGAACGTTTCCAAAACGCCGAGACAGTGCGTGGCGGCGCGGTGGCTGACTTCGAGGTCTTCCCGAAGCGCGTTTACGGACAAAAGCGACCCGACGCGGGACGGCAGCATGTCGCTCAATAGCTTCATTCGGCCGATATCCAGGAGATTCTCCACGTCCCGGATGTCCTCTCGGAAAAGTCGTTCATTGCGGTCGTTGTGCCATCGGCGCAAGGACCGTTCGTTTTGTGCGAAGAGCGGCTCGGGGAACCCTCCGAATTTTTCCAAAACATCTAAATTGTTCCCGACGGGTCCGATGGGAACCGCTTGGAAAGGTTCGGGAGGATTCTGAAGGCCCATCATCTCCGCGAGGGTGAACGGGTGAAGGCGGTAAAAATGGTAACGGCCCTGAAGCGAATCGCCGCCTTTTCTATAGACGTCCAGCCGGGAGCTTCCCGTGACGAGGAACTTGTATTTCTCCTTCAAGACGTCGTATTCCCCTTTCAGGAACCTCTTCCATCCTTTGAACTTATGGATTTCGTCCAAGATGAGTAGCTCCGCGCTCCCGGGCCATGTCCCCGACATCATTCGGCGTCGCTCTTCGCGGTTGTCCCAGTTGAAATACGCCGTGTCCCGGAAACGGGCCCCTACGAGGGCCCTGGCCAGGGTGGTCTTTCCCACTTGGCGGGGGCCGGCTAGGAAAACCATTTTATTCTTTAAATCCTGCGCCACGGCGTCGGTCAGGTATCGATCTTTGGTCATGGTTTATAGGTTACAATGTTTTTTGCTTCAAAGCAAAATATTACATGTCATGATTTGCTCGGGGGAAAAACCATCCGACAGTGACCCGGGAATTGTGACGGCCAGTCCCACCGACTTATGGGTCACGATGAGCGCCATGACGAGGGCGGGATGGATGTCGAATTTAGTAAAATTTGCCAAGGACGATGAAAAACATCCATTTTTCGAGTTCCACTAAAATCGGATTTGCTTATCGCGCGGGCCTCTTCCTGGGGGATTCCTTCTGCGTGGCGGCGGCCCTTTGGTTGGGGTTCCGGCTTCGGTTCGGGTGGCTGCTCCTCTTCGCCCGGTCCTCGAAAATGACGGAGGGGCCGGCGGGGTCCTACCTTCCTTTTCAGTTGTTCATCGCGGTTGCGCTTTTGGCGGTGTTCGTTCAATCGGGGTTCTATCGGCGGCTCCACGTCACCGCGTCGGACGAAATCTTGCGCGTTTTTCACGGCGTGGCGAAAGGGTGGCTGGTGGTTCTGGCCGTGACCTTCCTCATCCGGGACATCTCGTTTTCCCGGCTCGCCTTCGGGTTCAGCGCATTGTTTTGCGCCGTTTTCCTGCTGGTCTTTCGGACGCTCGCCAAATTCTTGTACCGAAGCGTCGCGCTGCGGTGGCTGGAACCCCACCGGGTGCTGGTGATCGGGGATGGTCGGATGTCGGAGTCGGTGGCGCGGGTGCTCTCCCGCCATCCGGGGCTCCTCCCCGAGCGGCGGCCCGTGGCCGGTCCGGACGCCCTGCGGGAATTCCTGGGGCGGAACAAAGTCCGCGAGGTGTTCGCTAGCGCCCCCGAGCTGGACCACGTCGCTTTGATGCGCCTGGCCGAGGTGTGCGACGAGGCCGGCGTTTCCTTCAAGATCATCCCCGACATCATGGAGCTCCGCATGGGGGAAATCTTTTTCGACGACTCCCTGGGGCTTCCCAGCTTCACGATCCGACCGGCATCGCTGCGGGGGTCGACGTTTTTTTACAAGCGGTTCTTCGACATCATCCTTTCCATTGTCGTCCTCTCCTTCCTCTTCTTTCCGCTCCTGATCGTCGTTCTCCTTATACGGTTGGATTCTCCGGGTTCCCCTTTGTATTGGCAGAAGCGGGTGGGTTTGAAGGGACGCCATTTCCCGTTTTTCAAGTTTCGTTCCATGGTGTCGGATGCCGACGCCCAATTGGCGGATTTGATCAAGCTCAACGACCGGTCCGGTCCCGTGTTCAAGATGAAAAACGATCCGCGGGTGACGAAGGTGGGAAAGTGGCTCCGCGCGTTGAGCATCGACGAATTTCCCCAACTCTTGAACGTTTTGCGCGGTGAGATGAGCCTGGTGGGGCCGCGGCCCCAGGTCATTTGGGAGGCGGAAAAGGCCGGCGTCCTGGGCAAGCGGAGGCTCAACGTGCTTCCCGGCATTACTGGGTTGTGGCAAGTGAGCGGGAGGGCCCAGTTATCCCACGAACAAATGATCGAGTTGGATACGTATTACATCGAGCATTGGTCGCCGGGTTTGGATTTGACTATCCTTTTTCGAACGCTGCCTTCGATCCTTAAAGGGGAGGGGGCGTATTAATTCTCCGGCGGTGTTTTTGGACCGGGACGGGACCTTGAACGTCGAGAAGGGCTATGTCCATTCGCCCGAGGAATGGGAGTGGATTCCGGGGGCGGTGGAAGCCCTCCGGCGGTTCAATCGGCGGGGGTTCAAGATCGTCGTCCTCTCGAACCAATCCGGGATCGCGCGGGGGTATTTCGGCGCCGCCGACGTCGAGCGCCTGCACGCTTGGGTGGTTGACGAGTTGGCCCGGCGGGATGCGAAAGTGGACGCTTTTTATTTTTGTCCCCACGGGCCCGGCGACGGGTGCGAATGCCGGAAGCCCAAACCGGGGATGCTCCTTCGGGCGGCCCGGGATCTGGGGCTGGACCTGTCGCGGTCGTGGATGATCGGGGACCACGCGTCCGACGTGGGGGCGGCTCGGGCGGCGGGGGTGAAACCCTTGTTCGTGCTGACGGGGCACGGGGCGGAGGAGCGGCCCCGACTGCCGGAGGGGACCGTTGTCATGGCAGATATTTCGGAGGCGTGCGAACGGATTGAGAAAGATTTAATTTATTGAACCCTGTAAAAATAAAGTCCTAAAGTCCGCTCACTCTGAGCCTGTCGAAGGGTGAGCCAAGATCGTCGGTAACTTGTCGTGCTTCGACAGGCTCAGCACGAGCGGTGGTTGGGATATTGTTTTTACAGGCATCAATAAGATGGCCAAGGCTTACCTCCCCTAGCCCCGACCGCGCAAGCAGGAAGTGCCGCGTGGGAGCGGCCTCCTTGCGAAGGAGGGGAACAATCCTTGAACGCTTTTCTCCCCTCCTTTCCAAGGNNCTGGTGACGGGCGGGGCGGGGTTCATCGGGTCGCACGTGGTGGACGGTTACGTGGCGGCGGGGCATCGGGTGACGGTGCTGGACAATCTGTCGACGGGCAATAAGAGGAACTTGAACCCTCGGGCGCGGTTCATCAAGGGCGACGTCGCGGGAAAGAAATTAGCAGTCCTTTTCAAGGCGGGGCGCTTCGACGCGGTCAATCACCACGCCGCTCAGATCGACGTGCGGCGGTCCGTGACCGATCCTCTCTTCGACGTCCGGGTGAACGTGTTGGGGCTCGTCAACGTGCTGGAGGCGGCGAGGGCTTACGGGGTGAAGAAGGTGATGTTTTCGGCCTCCGGCGGGACGTATTACGGCGAGTGCGGGCGGCCGGCCGTCGAGTCCGATCCTCCGGCGCCTTTGTCCCCATACGGGGTTTCGAAATTGGCCGGGGAGCATTACGTTCGGGCTTACGGCGCGCTTCATGGGATTCGGTTCACGGTGTTCCGTTACGCCAATGTGTACGGGCCGCGGCAGGATCCCCACGGGGAAGCGGGCGTGGTGGCCATCTTTTGCAACCGGATCCTGGCGGGCGAAACCTCCTTCATCTTCGGGGACGGGCGGCAGCAGCGCGACTACGTTTACGTCGGGGACGTCGCCCGGGCCAGCCTGGCGGCCCTTCGCCGGGGGGACGGCGAGTCCGTCAACATCGGCACGGGGCGGGCCGCGTCCGTCAACGAACTGTTTCGGATCTTGAAGAAAGCGTCCGGCGCGGACGCCTCGTTCGAGCGGCGGCCGGCACGGACGGGGGAACTCTTCCGAAGCTGCCTGAACGTCGCCTATGCCAAGAAAGTCCTTGGGTGGGCGCCCAAGGTCGAATTGGAAGAGGGGCTCAAGGAAACGTTCGAGTTCATCCGTCGGGGAGGGGCGGCGCGATGAGGGCAATTCTATTGTTGGGCGGGTTGGGGACGCGGCTGCGGCCGTTCACGTTGGCGAAGCCTAAGCCGCTCCTGCCCATACTCGATCGGCCCATGATCGCCTGGCAGGTGGAGCGGTTGCGGCGGTTCGGCGTGCGGGAAGTCGTGCTGGCGTTGGGGTACGGCGCGGCCCATTTCCGTCGATCCCTTGGGACGGGTCGGGCTTGGGGCGTCCGATTCATTTATTCCCTGGAGTCGGAGCCTTTGGGTACGGGGGGGGCCATCCGGCTCGCCTCAAAGCACGTGCAAGGGCCGACCTTGGTCCTGAACGGCGACATCTTGAGCGATTTGGATTTGGCGGCGTTCGCCGCTTTCCATCGTCGGCAAAAGGCCGACGCCACCTTGTCCCTGGTGGCGGTGCCGGACCCGTCGGCCTTCGGCGTCGTCGAAACCGCGGCGGACGGGCGCGTGAAATCCTTTTTGGAGAAACCGGCGCCGGGAACGACGAAGGCGGACACCATCAACGCGGGCTGCTATCTCTTCGAGCCGTCAATCTTTTCCGAGATCCCGGAGGGGCGGCCCGTTTCCGTCGAGAGAGAAGTGTTCCCCGCTCTGGTCCGGGGCGGACGGCGCCTCTTCGGTTTGCGCCACGGCGGATACTGGTTGGACGTGGGAACCTTGGAGACGTACCTCGGCTCCCACGCGGATTTGCTGAAGGGAAATTCGATGCGTTCACGTCCGGGCGCGCGGCGGTTGCGGAAAGGGCTTTGGGCCGCGCCGGGGGCGCGGGTCCATCCGTCGGCGGTCGTGAAGGGTCATGTGTACCTGGGTCCCAAGTGCCGGGTGGAGGAGGGGGCCGTGTTGGCAGGGTTCGTGTGCGCGGGGGCCGGGACCGTGATCGGCGAGAAGGCCTCGGTGTCGGACAGCGTTCTCCACGCGCGGGTGCGGGTGGGCGCCGGAGCGAAAGTGGCCGGGTCCCTGGTGGGCGAAGGGGCGAGCCTGGGGGCGAATTGCCAGGTCCAGGGAATGGCTGTGGCCCCGGGGTCGGCATGGGGGGACTACAGCCGGTCGTTCAGTTGCCTTGATAAACCCTCCCGGAACGGCTAGAATCGCCCGATGACCGACTGTATTTTTTGCCGAATCGCCCGCCGGGAGATCCCCGCCGAGGTGGTCGAGGAGACCCCGTCGGTCCTCGCGTTCAAGGACGTCCATCCCCAGGCCCCGGTCCACGTCCTGGTCATCCCGAAAAAGCACATCCCGCGCCTGATGGATTTGTCGGAGGAAGACTCGGCCCTTTTGGCGGACGTTCACCGGGTCGTTCAGGAAGCGGCGCGTCGGATGGGCCTCACCGACGACGGGTTCCGCCTGGTGGTCAACAACGGTCCCTTCGCCGGCCAGGCGGTGGATCATCTCCACTACCACGTCTTGGGCGGCCGTAAGCTCGGCTGGCCTCCGGGTTAAACCATTCTATTTTACGTCGACGGTTTTCGGCCGAAGCCCAGGGCTTTGGCCGGGCGATTTTTTTTGTAAAAGGAAGGGGGTGTTACGTATGGTATTCGTGAAGGTTCGCGAAGGCGAATCCATCGAAGAGGCTCTCCGCCGGTTCAAGCGTGAATGCGAGCGCAACGGCATCATGCAAGAGATCAAAAGGCGGGAGTACTACGAACCCCCATCGATTCGACGCAAGAAAAAGCAGGCGGAGGCGCGCCGCAAGATGCGCCGACGCATGGCCCGTCAAAACCGCGGATAGGTTTTCAGCGACCGGGGATCGGGGTTCAGGGCCGGAGCGTCGGCCTTGTTCCCCGGTTCCCGTCCCTTGACTTTATGGGTGTCAACCGCGCTTCTCTCGATCAACTCCGCGCCGCCCTCAACCCGCTGGAGATATTCCGCGAGGCCGTACCGAGCCTGAAACAGGCCGGTCGCCGGTGGAAGGGCCTTTGTCCGTTCCACAACGAGCGGACGCCCTCCTTCACCGTCGACGTCGAGCGGGGGTTGTGGCATTGTTTCGGTTCCTGTCAGACGGGGGGGGACGTCATCTCCTTCGTGATGCGGCGCGAAGGCGTGGCGTTCACCGAGGCGCTGCGCACCCTGTCGGAGCGGTTCGGCGTCCGCCTGGAGTGGGAAGGGCGGTCGGACGAGGACGGGCGGATTCAGAAAGAGCGCGACGCGTTGGCGGATTTATTGGAAGAGGCTTCCTTCTTTTATCACCGCGCGCTGATGGACGGCGCGGAGGGGGAGTCGGCCCGGCGGGTGTTGGCCGAGCGGCGGGTGAGCCCGGAGGCCGTGGCCGAGTTCCGGCTGGGGTTCGTTCCGGCGCGGAACGGATTTTTGGAAAGGGCGTTGAAGAAGGGCGTGCCCATCGAGCGGCTTTTGTCCGCGGGGTTGGCGGTGCGGGGGTCGTCGGGGCATCACCACGATCCGTTGTCGGACCGGCTTTGTTTTCCGATCTTTGATCCTTACGGGCGGGTGGTGGGGTTCGGCGGGCGCGTCCTCGGCGAGGCTCATGGGCCGAAATATTTGAACTCCCCCGAGACACCGCTTTACACCAAGAGTCGCCAGCTCTACGGGCTTTTTCAGGGACGGGCATGGCTTCGGGACCGGGGGTTGGCGGTTTTGGTGGAAGGCTATATGGACGTGGTGGGCTGCCATCAGGCGGGGTTGAAAGGCGCGGTGGCGCCCCTGGGAACCGCGTTTACTCGGGAACAAGCGCAGCTCCTTAAGCGTTATGTTAAAGAGGCCGTCCTCCTCTACGATCCCGACGAGGCGGGGGTGAAGGCCTCGTGGCGGACGGCCCAGATCCTTTTGGCCGAAGATGTTTTCGTGAAAGTGGCCACGGTTCCCGACGGGCTGGACCCGGACGAATACGCGGCTCAGAAAGGGGCCGGAGCCCTTCGGTCGGTGGTGGACGGCGCCCAGGACGCGGTGGATTTTTGGCTGGACCGGCTCGCGTCGGCTTCCGACGCTTCCGGCGGGCTGCAAGGCCGGGTTCATCAGGCGGCGGAGTTGATCGAATTTTTGAGGGCGGTGCCCAACGCCATCCTCCAAGAAGAGTGGTTGAAGAAAGCCGCTTCGCGGTTATCCTTGGAGGCGTCTTCTCTGCGGCGGGAGCTGGACAAGAAAGGGTCGTCCCCGGCGGCTCCCAAGCCTCCGCCGGCAGCTCCGCCCTCTTCGCGGAGCTACGAGGACAGTCGGCGGCCCGGAGGGTCGACCCCTCCTCCGCGCGCGGTTTCGCGGGGGCCTTCGGTCGAGAGCGAGATGCTGCAGCTTTTAGTTTCCCATCCGTCGGTGTGGACGGATGAATTGGCGGAAGAACTGTTTTCGGATCCCCGGTGTCGAGGCGCTTTTTCGGCGTTGGCCGCGGGCCGGAAGGAGGGGGGATCGGCCCCGACTCCGTCCCCCGAAAACGCCGCGTGGTGGTCGGCGCTCTTGATGGAAGAAAAAGTTTTTCAAGACCCCGCCAAGGAATTGCGGAAACTTTTGGACCGGCTCAAGCGCGAAGCGATGAAACGGGAACTGGCGGTCCTGCAGGCGGACGTGGGCCGGATGCTGGCGGGAACCCTTCCCCGGGACGAGGCGAAGATGGCGCGGCTGAGGGTCCTTACGAACGAGATCAAATCGATTTGACATTCTTATTTTAAGGAAGGGAATTCACCGATGAATTTTCAAGACATGTTGCGCGGACTCATCGAGCACGGGAAGGAAGCGGGGTTCCTGACCTACGAGGACATCTCCCAGAAGCTTCCCGAAACGAACCTGACCACCGAGGAGCTGGACTCCCTGTTCGGCACCTTGGAGGAACTGGGCATCGACGTGGTGGAGAAGGGCGAGGAGCCCGGACGGCCCAAGGCGGACAGCCCGGAGGAATCTGCCCTTCCCGAGGTTGAGCTGGATACCCAGAACTCGATCCGCATGTACCTTTCCGAAATGGGAAAGGTGCCGCTTCTCACTCGCGAGCAGGAAGTGTCCCTGGCCCGCAGCATCAAGGAGAACGAGAAGGTGCTGAAGCTCCTCGTGCTCGAAAGCCCCATCACCTACTCGGAAATCCGCAACTGGGAGCAGCTGCTCGAGCAGGACGAGATGACGCCCAAGGAACTGATGCCCCGAGGTCGGCGCACGTCGGCCGAACTTTCCGGTATGCGGCGGCGCGTCAAGACCGTCGTGTCCGCCATCACCCAGAGCGAAAAGAAAATCCTCCAATTGGAGGAAAAGCTCGCCGGAATTAAGGACGAGGCCAAGAGGGCGCCCCTTCTTGAAAAAGCTTCGGAAGAGCGCCGCGAAATCGTCAACCGCATCGTGGGACTGGACCTGAACCAGGACAAAATCAAGCGTCTCGTCAACAAGATCAAGAACTTGGGCGCCAAAGTGCGGGAGCATCAGGACGAGATCCAGCGCTATGAAAAGCGGCTGCGGCTGCCCTACCCCGAACTGAAAAAACTTTACCACAAGGCCCTCGCCAAGACGGTCACTCCGGCGGCGTTTCACCGCGTGACGGGTTACACGTTGACGGGCATCGAAGCCACCATGCAGAACATCGAGGCGATCCAGCTGCGCATCGCCAACATGGGGCGGATGCTGCCGATTCCCGTGAATGACCTGTCGGCCTTGGACCTCCGCATCCGGGAGCTGGAGGATCTTATCCTTCGGGATAAGCTCCAGCTCATCAAGGCCAATCTGCGGCTGGTGGTTTCCATCGCCAAGAAACACGTGGGCTCCAACCTAGAACTGTCGGACCTGATCCAAGAGGGCGGTCTCGGGCTCATCAAGGCCGTCGAGAAGTTCGAGTGGAAGCGCGGGTTCAAGTTCTCCACGTATGCCACCTGGTGGATCCG
>PMLF01000223.1 GCA_003158755.1 Elusimicrobiota bacterium
CAACTCGATGAGCGTGAACCCCTTGATCGCTTTGGACGCAAGTTTCTTCATACGATTTGCCTCCTTGCTTGGCGCAATGGCCAAGTTTTGCCAAAGACTACACGTTGTGCAACCCGCTGTCAATCTTAAGCTTATCCCCCGTTCGACCGCCGGTCAAGGAGAAGAAAACCGCTCCTGTGCCCGTGTCGAACCCCGCCGGACCTCTGAAAATCGTCACGCCTGTTTTCCGGCCAACTGGCCGAGTTCGAACATGGGGNNGTCCACTTCCTCCTCGTAGAAATCCGCGATCTTGGACAGCATGATGTCCAGGTTCCCCGTCTCCTCGCCGACGGCGATCATCTGCACCACCATCGGCGGGAACACCCCGGACTTGCGCAGGGGTTCCGCGATCCGTTCGCCTTCCCGGATGGCTTCCCGCGCGTCCATGATTGCGCTCTCGATGACTTTGTTGCCGGAGGTTTGGGCCACGGTCTCCATGGCCTGAAGGATGGGAACGCCGGATTTGACCAGGGTCCCCAGGGTCCGAGTGAACTTGGCCACAGCCACCTTGCGGAGCATGGGACCGAACAAGGGAATCTTCAGGGCGTTGGTGTCGAATGTCTTGCGTCCGTTCGCGGTCCGGAGCCACTGCCGGGCGCCGTAATAAATCCCCCCCACGACCAGCAAAATCAACCACCATTTCTTCTGGAGGATCTCCGAAAGGTTGATGACGATGCGCGTGGGGAGCGGGAGCTCCGCCCCGAAGCTGGAGAAGATTTCCTTGAACGTGGGGATCACGCCGACCAGGAGGAACACGGTCACCGCGGCGGCGATGGTGCCGACGACGAGCGGGTACATCATGGCGCCCTTCACCTTACCGCGCAGGTTCTCGGCCGATTCCAAGTAGGTGGACAACCTTTCCAAAATGATGTCAAGGATACCGCCTACCTCGCCGGCCTTGACCATGGCGATGTATAGATCCGAGAAGGCCTGGGGGTGCTTCTTCAGGGAATCCGCGATCGAGAGTCCCGCTTCGATGTCCTCTTTCACCCGGCCGACCACCGTCTTGAATGCGGGGTTCTCAATTTGCTCCTGCAGGATGTTCAAGCCCGACACCAGCGCCACCCCCGCCGAGACGAGGGTCGCCAGTTGGCGGGAGAAGAGCACGATGTCCTTGGAGGTGACCTTCGGCTGAAAGGGGTTGAATTTCTTGAACGAGTCGAGGAGCCCCGGGGCCGCCTCGTTGATTTCCAAAATGATCATCTTCTGGGCGCGCAAGCGCTCCATGGCCGTCCGCTGGTCGGGTGCCTCGATCACGGCATCCAACACGTTGCCGCCCGCGCCGCGGGCTTTATAAGAGAACTGGGACATAATTCAACCCCTCGGATCCAAGATAAATCCAACGACCAAAACCGACTCTATTCCCGGGTTCCGCCGGCCTTCAGTTCCCGGACTTTCTCCAACACCGCCCGGGCGACGGCGTCATACACCGCTGGGCGGTCCTGGGGGTTCTCATACGCCGCTCGAACGGGATCCTCCAAGTCGATCCGCCCCCGGGCGGGGAGTTCCGACCATTCCGCGGGCTCCAACGGACGATCCGGGAAAACAGCGTACAAAAATTTAACCTCTCCCTGCCGGGAGGATTTATCCGCTTCCTGAATCATCGGCAGGAAATCCGTCCGGCGCGGCGAAGGACCGTCGACCAGAGATCGGACCGTCAAGAGCTTCGCGAAGTGGCTCTCTTTGAAAATAGTCGAGGAAAGGGGGCTGCTCTGGGCCAAATCCCGGAGTTTCTCGGAGAGAGGGAAACCCCTGACTTTGTCTTCGCACTACCATACCAGGATGTCGGGCTTAAGCTCCAAGACGGCCTTCTCGTAAAAAGCCCACTGCTCTTGAGGGGAATAGCCCCACACGCCGCCATTGATGACCTCGTATCGGGAGCTCCCTTTTTCCCCGGCCAACAAGGTCCCCAGCCGTTCCGCGACCGTCTGTTCCGCAAGAACCCTTTCACCGAACAAGGCGGTCCCTCCCAGGAGTATGATTCGAACCGTGTTCGGCGGCTTGATCAAGTCGATCTTGGCGCCGCGCACGCCCCACTCGTTGATGGAATAACCGACGCCTTCCTGGGCCCATCCCACGCCGGGGGGCAAAACGTATGGAAGCTCGGCGTAGCGGGAAGGGCGCATGGGAGGAACGAAAATTTCCCGGCCCAACGCTTTCTCCGTCCAGCGGCACCCGATCTCCAACGCCACCGCCACGCCGGCCAGGAAAATCACGATCTTGCCGACGCCCTTGACCGCCCAGAGAGCGAATTTGAGCATCACCAGGGGGGCCCGGCTTTCTTCCGTTCCCTCCATGTCGAGGCGCGGCGCCGACTTGGACTTCGGCGGCGGCATCGGCCGGAAATGAGTCGAAGCCTCCGGTAAAGGGGCCGGAAGGGGCGCCCCGGTTTCGGGAGGAGGCAGGGCCGATGTCGGCTCCACCAACCCCCCAAGAGGAGTGATCCCCGGAGGAGGTTTCGCCGGGCGCGGCGGTCCCACCCTTTGACCCGGCGGAACCGTCCTTTCACCCGGCACAGCCTGAAAGGACGGCGGAGCCGCCGGCGCGGAGGACTCCGGCCGAAGCAAAGGCGGTTGAGAGCGGCTCGGCGGCGCGGAAGGAGGAGCGGCCGGCGGAACCGGTGGCGCGGGAACGTCAGGTTCCGGCTCGGGATAACCGTGGATGACGCCGAACGCCGCCGGTTCCTCGGAAGGTGGGGGCGCGGAGGGCGGTGGCGCCTGAAAGGGTGGTGGAACCGGAATAGGCGGCTGAACCGGCGGGGCCAGAGTGGGCCCCGGCGTGGGCGGAGGCAACGGAACGGCAGCGGGAGCCGCGGCGGGATGCGAGGCGGCGCCGGGGGCCACCCGTCGGACGCCGGTGGGCGGCGGGAACGTGCGCTGACCGGTCATGACTTGGGCGATTTGTTTTTTTAATTCGTCAGGCTTGAAAGGTTTGTTCAGGAAACCGAAAACGTTGGGCTCGGCCTTGATGAGCTTGATCGTCGAATCGTCGAAGTTCTTGGCCGTCATCACGATGACGGGGATCTTGGAAGTGATGGGGTCCCCCTGAAGGGCGCAAACCACTTCGTATCCCCCTGTGTCCGGCATCATGACGTCCAGGATGAGCACGTCGGGCTTGTTCCACTTGGCTTTCTGAAGGGCCGCCGCGCCGTTGTAGGCCAGCATCACCTCGAAGGTGTCCGACAACCAGTCTTCCAGGAGGGAGGCGATGTTCTGCTCGTCCTCCGCGACCAGGACCTTCTTGCGCCCGGTGAGACCGATATCGACGACGTCTTTCGGCTCGGTCACGTCGTCGTCCCTCCGGCTTTCGTGATCATGCGGCGCAGGTCCTCCATATCCGTGGATATCTCCAGGGCCGTCTCCGCGGTGATCTGGTGCTTGAGCCATAAATCGTAGAGGCATTGGTTCATGGTCTGCATGCCCGACTTGCCCTGCCCGATCTGCATGATGGAATAGATCTGATGGATCTTGTCCTCGCGGATAAGGTTGCGAACGGCCGCGTTGGGAATCATCACCTCCAGCGCCGGAACCCGCCCCTGACCCGAGGCCCGCGGCAGGAGCGCCTGGCTGATGATCCCTTCCACCACGAAGGAGAGCTGGGCACGGATCTGCGACTGCTGGCCGGGCGGAAACACGTCGATGATGCGGTTGATGGTCTGCACCGCCCCGTTGGTGTGCAGGGTAGCGAAGCACAGGTGGCCGGTTTCCGCCGTGACCAGGGCGGCCTCGATGGTCTCGAGATCGCGCATCTCGCCGATGAGCACCACGTCCGGATCCTGGCGCAGGATGTACTTGAGCGCCTTCTTGTACGACTCGGTATCGGCGCCGATCTCGCGCTGGTTGATCAGGCACTTCTTGTGCGGGTGCAGGTACTCGATCGG
>PMLF01000192.1:0-11109 GCA_003158755.1 Elusimicrobiota bacterium
AGGTCCACCACGTTGACGACGCGGACTTTCAGCTCGGGGAAGTTCCCGCGCAATAGCTCGACGGCGGCCAGAGTCTCCAACGTGGGAACGTCCCCCGCGCACGCCATCACCACATCGGGTTCACCGCCCGCGTCGTTCCCCGCCCACTCCCAGACACCGATCCCCGCCGTGCAATGCTTGACGGCCGCGTCCATGTCGAGCCANNTCGGCCTTCTTGTTGATGACGTGGTCGATGAAGCCGGGGTCTTGGTGGCTGAAACCGTTGTGGTCCTGCCGCCACACGTGGGAGGAGAGCAGGTAGTTCAAGGAAGCGATCGGCTTCCGCCACGGGAGGTGGCTGGCCACCTTCAGCCACTTGGCGTGCTGGTTGAACATCGAATNNCAGGTAGCCTTCCAGCCAGCCTTCACACTGGTGCTCGCTCAACATCTCCATCGCCCGTCCATCGGGGGCCACGTGGTCGTCGATGGGGATGATCTCCGCGGTCGAGCAGCGGTCTGTCGCCTCGAACACCGCTCCCCAGCGGTTCGACGCCGTTTCGTCGGGGCTAAACACTCGGAACGTCTCCGGGTTCCGTTTCACCACGTCGCGGATGAAATCTCCCTGGACGCGGGTCGCCTCGGCGTCCACGGCGCCGGGCTTGGGCACTTTCACCGCGTACTCCCGGAAATCCGGCAGCCGCAGATCGCGCAGCAGGAGCCCGCCGTTGGCGTGGGGGTTGGCGCCCATGCGTTTGGCGCCTTTCGGGGCGAGGTCCGCGAGTTCGGCGCGGAGCCGACCCGAATCGTCGAACAACTCGCGGGGCCGATAACTCTTCATCCACGTTTCGAGGATCTTCACGTGGCCCGGATGGCTCATGTCGCCCATGGGCACCTGGTGCGAGCGAAAGGTTCCCTCGGTTTGTTTTCCGTCGACGAATTTCGGGCCGGTCCAGCCCTTCGGCGAGCGCAGGACGATCATGGGCCAGCAAGGACGCTTCTTAAACCCTTTAGCGCGGGCATCCCTTTGGATGCGCCGGATGTCGGCGACGGCGCGGTCGAGGGCGGCGGCCATGAGGCGGTGCATCTTCATCGGATCATCGCCTTCGACGAAATACGGCGCGTATCCATAGCCGCGGAGCAGCGCGTCAAGCTCTTCGTGCGGGATTCGGGCCAGGACGGTGGGTCCGGCGATCTTGTAACCGTTCAAGTGAAGGATGGGCAGCACCGCGCCGTCCCGAACCGGGTTGAGGAACTTGTTGGAGTGCCAGCTCGTGGCGAGGGCGCCGGTCTCCGCCTCCCCGTCTCCGACGACGCAGGCCACGAGCAAGTCGGGATTGTCGAACGCCGCTCCGAAAGCGTGGGAAAGCGAATACCCCAGTTCACCGCCTTCGTGGATCGACCCGGGCGTCTCCGGCGCCACGTGGCTCGGGATTCCGCCGGGGAAAGAGAACTGCTTGAACAGGCGCTTCATTCCGCCCTCATCCTGGGAAATGTCGGGGTACACTTCGCTGTAGGTGCCTTCCAAATAAGTGTTGGCGACCAATCCCGGCCCGCCGTGGCCCGGACCGGCGACGTAGAGGACGTTCAGGTCGCGTTCCTTGATGACCCGGTTCAGGTGGGCGTAAACGAAGTTCAACCCCGGCGTCGTGCCCCAGTGGCCCAGCAAGCGCGGCTTGATGTGGTCCAAGGTGAGAGGTTTTTTCAGGAGGGGGTTGTCGTAAAGATAGATTTGCCCGACGGAGAGATAGTTGGCGGCCCGCCAATAGGCGTCCATCTTTCGCAGGAGGTCCTGGGCAAGCGGTTTGGATTTCACAGGTCAGCTCCTTGTGTTTTCGATGACGCGAAGCGTCGAGCGGGCGATCATCCGCTCTTCATCCGTGCGGAGGACGCGCACGGCGACGCGGCCCTCCTTCGTGGAAATCAAACCCTCGTTCTTCAGGTTAAGCGCCGCGTCCAGCTTGATGCCGAGAAAGCCCAACCCGTCGCAGATCCGCGCGCGGACGGGCGGGCAATTTTCGCCGATGCCCGCGGAAAATACCAGGGTGTCCAGCCCTCCGAGAGCGGCGGCGAGACCGCCGATCCATTTTTTCGCGTGATAACAGAACAAGGCCACGGCTTCCGCCGCCCGGACGTCTTGGGCCTCCCGCGCGAGCAAATCGCGCATATCGGAACTGGTCTCCGAAACGCCTAGCAATCCCGATTCGTGGTTCACCATTTTATAGAACTGCTTCCCGGTCATCCCCTCGGTCCGTTCCAAATACGGCGCGAGCCCGGGATCCAGATCGCCGGAGCGGGTGCTCATGGGAATCCCCGCCGTCGGGGTGAACCCCATGCTGGTGTCGAAGCTTTTTCCCCCGAGCACCGCCGTCAAACTGGCCCCGTTCCCCAGATGGGCCAGGACCACGCGGCCTTGGGCGGATTTCTCCCCCGCCGTCCGGGAGAGCTCTTCCATCAAATAGGCGCAGGACAAACCGTGGAATCCGTACCGCTGAACTCCTTTATCGTCGAACCGCCGAGGGATCGGAAGCAGCTTGGCGACGCGCGGCATGGATCGGTGAAAGGCCGTATCAAAACAAGCCACCTGAGGCAGTTTCGGATGACGGCGGCGGAACGCCTCGATCAGCTCGATCTCCCGGGGCAGGTGGTCCGGGTCATAGGGCCTGAGACGATGCAGTTCGTCCAGCAACTCCTGGGTGACGACCTCGGGCTCCGAATGTTTCATGCCGTGAACCACTCGGTGCCCCACGGCTTCAACGGTTTTGAATCCCTCCTGCGTTTCGAGCCAGTCGATCAAGGAATTCGCCGCCGTGGTGTGATCGGTGACGGTGAGGCCGCGGCTTTCCCGTTGATTTCCGGCGGAGTCGTAGACGATCAGGCTCGTATCGGGAAAACCGATGCGGTCGACTTTCCCATAGAGCGACCGTTCTTGGGGCTCGCCCGACCGATACAGCGCGAACTTGACGCTCGAGGATCCGCCGTTGATTGAGAGGATATTCTTCATCCGCCCGCCCGCGCGAAGTCGATGAACCCTCTCTCCACGTCGGTGCGGACCAGCCGAACGCGCATTCCGTGGCCGACGTCCAAACCTTCAAAACCGCTTTCCAGCCTTCCCTCCACGGGCGGATTCATCAGGCGGACCCACGTCCCTTTGTCGGAGGCGCCGGTGACGACGGCGTCGAACGTCTCCCCGATCCTCTTTTCCAACAATAGAGCGGCCGCGGATTTCAGGACCTGCCGCTCGACCTTCTTCGCCGCGTCCTCCATTTCGGTGCAATGGACCGCGAGCGATTCCAGGTTGCCGTCGTCGTAGGGCGGCGGACCGCCCGCGACGGCCGCCTTCAACAGCCGTTGCGTCGCCAAATCGGGGAACCGCCGGTTGGGGGCCGTCGAATGGGCGTAATCCTTGACCGCGAGGCCGAAATGCCCGACGGCGGCGTCGCCCGGCCGCTGAACGACGTATTCCCCCGCGCCCAACAACTTGATGACGCTGAGGGACAGATCGGCGAACCGTGCGGGATCGGCGGCTTTGGCCGAAACCAGGAATTGATCCAAAGCTTTGGAGTCCGGCTCCTTGGGCAGCGCGGCGCCCCGCTCGGCGGCGAGCTCGACGATCCGGTCCCAGCGTTTGGGCACTCGGACGACGCGGCGCAGGGATGACAAATTTTTGGAGGCCAGGAACCGCGCGGAGACGCCGTTGGCGGCGATCATGAATTCCGAGATCAGGTCTTTGGCCCGGTTTTGCCGGTCGGATTCCAGGCTTTGCAATTGATCTCCTTGGAAAACTGGACGCGTCTCGCTCGTTTCGAGGTCCAAAGCGCCGGAGGCATGGCGAAGGGTTTTCAGCTTTTCAGCCGCCCGATCCTGAAGACGGAGGTTTTCATCGAGCCCCGCGACGCCGACGATCTCCCGAGGCGCGGGCCCCGTCCCCTCCAACCAGGCGGCCACGGAATCGTAGGCGAGCTTGGCGCGGTTGCGCACGGCGGCCTGGTAAACGTCCGACGCCCGCAGCGACCCATCCTCGGCGAACGTCATTTCTATCACGACGGCCCGTCGGTCGGATTCAAAGCCCAGGGAGGTGAGGTCGGTGGAAAGTTTTTCGGGCAACATCGGGAACGTCTCGGCGGCGGTGTAGACGGAGGTCGTGTTCCGCCGCGCGCGATCGTCCAGGGCCGAAGGCTTCTTGACGACGGCGTCCACGTCGGCGACGGCGACGAGGACCTGAAAGCCGCCCGCCGGCAGGGCTTCGGCGACGGTGAGCTGGTCCAGATCGCGGGAATCCCCGTTGTCGATGGAGCACCAAAGGAGGTTTCGAAGGTCGCGCGCCGAACCTTCCGGCGGAGCCGCCGGTCCGCGGATTCCGTCGAGTTCGGCCAGGGCCGGGGCCGGAAAGTCCGGAACCAACCCTTTTTCGATCATCACCCTTCGGGCGATCCCCCGCAAAATGGATCGGTGTTGTTTATCGTCGTCAATCATCGATTCACCTTATGAAAGGATTCGTTATCGTTTCCATACTCTACTACTAATCGAAATAGTTGGATGCCGGGGCCACCGGCAACGTGATTCGATATTTCGGGACAAGTCGGGCGGGGTGGTAGGACAGCTTGGATTTCCTCAGGCCGGGGTGGCCGGCGTCGTCCTCGCGATTGACCCATCGGACATGGGGCCAAGCGTTTTCCAGGAAACGCTGGTTGATAACGGCGTGCAGGCCGGGGAAACCGGGGTTCGCCTTTTCGAAGTATATCAACGCCGTTTCGGGGTTCAGAAGGCCGCCGACGGCGAAGGCTTCGATCTTTCCGTCGATCCGGATCGTTCCCCCTTTCAACTCCAACGCCGAAAAATGGGCGAATGCCTCGCTGATCGCGGCGAATTCGCCGGCCAGGTTGGAATTCGAGGGGTCCCGATGGACCGCCTCCTCAGCCACGGCGAGGCACACCGGGATGTCCGCCGCTTCCAGCGGGGCATAATGAAAAGGATGCATCCGCTCAAAACGGTGGATATGGTTCCTTTTGGCTTGATAGGCCTGCCCCGGCAGGTGGATGAGAAAGTCGGCGGGATAGACGTAGTCGAAGCAGTCCCTGACAGGCTCGATCACGCAGCCCGGCTCGTGGCGGATTTCATCGGCGAAGCGTTGATCAGCCCATTCGATTCGGGCGGAGGGGCCTTCCGCGATGAACAGCGACAAGGCTCGGGCGGCCTCCCGCCGGTCCGCGGCACCCACCGGCATCAACCCGAACGTGCCTTCCGCGTCTTGTCCGACGACGAAAACCCAGTCTTTCCACATCCGCCAACGGAATCCGTATCGTCGCCGCCATAGGAACAGCGTAGCGAAACTTCCCTCCGTCGTCTCGGGGAAATAATCCCGGAAACGGGGAATTAGCGTGGATCGGTCTTCGATGGCCAGAGGCTGAAAGGTGGAAAAGGGGGCGTCCGTCATGGGGTCGTCATTTCGTCGATGCGGATTTTCGATCCAACAAAGAAAAGTCCTCCAACTTGACGAAGGAGTAACCCTTTTCCCTTAAGATGGGAACAATTGCCGTCAGGGCCTCTTTTTCGTTCCACCGGGGATGGTTGAAGTGCATGAGGACGATGGCCCCGCCCCGGGCGGCCCGGAGGACGTTGTCCTGGAGGGTCGCCGCGGGGGCGAAGGGCTCCGCGTCCCCCGAGAAGACGTCGTAGTTCACGATCTCCATCCCCAGACGCTTTGCGATCCTGGCGCAGGTTTCGTCGGTGTATGCCGTGGCCGTCCGAAAGAACACCGGGCGGCGGCCGGTGAGGCGGGCGATCTTCCGGGCGTTGAGCTCCATTTCGTCCACCACGTCTCCCACGTCCCGGGTGGCGACGACACCGTACTTCGTCTCTCCGTCGATGGAACAAACCCGGTGCCTCAGCCCATGGTTCTCGATTTCGAAGAGGGGGTCCGACGCCAATTGCTTGAAGATGGAAGGATTCTCGTCGATCCATTGGCCCGTGATGAACAGCGTGGCGGGAATCTTTTCTTTCCGCAAATAGTCGATGAGCCCGGCGTTGTAACCGCGTCCCCCGGGGCCCCCGCAGGCGTCGAAAGTGAACGCGAGGACCTTTTGGGTCGTGTCCATCTTCCGGTAGACCCCCCGCACGAATTGGCCGAACCGGCCCGGTTTGGCCCCCGAAAATTCCCGGAGGATATCCGCTTTGAGTTCCAGATAGTTCGGCTCCGGCGGCTCCTCGACAAACGCTCGACGGACCTCCACGGGCGCAACGACCGGCGGGGGAGCCTCGCAAAAAATCCATCCGGCAACCCCGAACGCCGCCAGCAACGTCGTCTGCGAGAGCCTTCCGCAGCTCCTTCCGTTCATCATTTCTTCGGGTTCGAAGATGTCTTTTTAGCGGCGACTTTCTTCACGTCGTACAGCCCGTAATCGGCCCCCATCCCCATCTGCTGAGCCGCCGCGTCGAGCTCTTTTTGCAGGGACGTCAAATTCACGCGGGACCCTTTTTTGACGGTGAAAGTCGCCGTCCGGGTTTCTTGATCGACGGAGGCGGATTCGACCGCCGGGTCGGCGGCCAGAGTCTTTTGGACAAGCGGACCGCATCCTCCGCACGCCAGGACTTTGACCTTCGCCTTGTACGCGCCGGGCGACAGTGTTCGGTCCTTCGCCGTTGGTATCGCGGCGAAACTCGTCGAGACAACCGCGAACAACATCAAGACCGTTCCAATCATTTTATTCCAATTCATCGTGGATCTCCTTTACTTAGCTTACAGCTAAAGGGGCCTCTTTCTCAACCGGAGCGCATTGCCGATGACGGAAACGGAGCTGAAGCTCATGGCCGCCGCCGCGATCATGGGGGAGAGGAGGATGCCGAAAAATGGAAACAGCAGCCCCGCCGCCACGGGCACGCCGACGGCGTTGTAGATGAAAGCGAAAAAGAGGTTCTGCCTTATGTTCCCTAGGACGGCTTGGGAGAGCCGACGGGCTTTGGCGATCCCCCGCAAGTCCCCTTTGACCAGCGTCACTCCGGCGGACTCCATGGCCACGTCCGTTCCGGTACCCATGGCGATCCCGACGTCCGCCAGGGCCAGGGCGGGGGCGTCGTTGACCCCGTCGCCGGCCACGGCCACGATTCGCCCCTCCCTTTTCAAGGTCTTGACGATCTCGCCCTTCTCCTCCGGCAAGATTCCGGCGCGGACGTCCTTGATCCCCAACTCGCGGGCCACGGCCCGAGCCGCCGTCTCATTATCCCCGGTGGCCAGGAGGACGCGGATTCCTAGGTCGCTCAGGAGCCGCAGGGCCTCCGGCGTGGAATCCTTGATCGGGTCGGCCACAGCGATGAGTCCCGCCGGTTTCCCACCGTCGGCCAAATACACGACGGTCTGCCCCTTTTCCGAAAGGTTTTGGGCGCGAGGCTCCCACCCTTCAAAAGAAACGTTCAGGTCTTTCATGAGCGCCGCGTTCCCCAGCGCTGCCTCCCGTCCCTCCACCCGTCCCCGAACCCCTTTGCCCGTCACGGATTGGAAACCTTCGACGGCCGACGGCGCGGCGGCCTTTTCTCCCGCCGCCTTCAAGATCGCCGCCGCCAGGGAATGTTCGCTGCCTTTTTCCAGCCCCGCGGCCAGGGACAAAAGAGACATTTCGTCCCATCCCGCCGCCGGGAGCAATGAGGCGACGCGCGACTTCCCTTCCGTCAGCGTGCCGGTCTTGTCCACCACCAAAACGTCCACTTTCTCCATCCGCTCGAGGGCCTCGGCGTTCCGGATTAAAACGCCCTCCAGCGCGCCGCGGCCCACGCCCACCATAATCGACATGGGCGTGGCCAAACCCAACGCGCACGGGCAGGCGATGATCAACACGGAAACGGCGCTCACCAACGCGTACGCCAGGCGGGGCGGCGGGCCAAAAAGGGCCCATAGGGAAAACGACAACAGGGCCGTCAGGACGACCGCGGGAACGAAAACCCCGGAGACCTTGTCCGCCAACCCCTGGATGGGAGCGCGGCTGCGCTGGGCCTCGGACACAAGGTGGACGATCCTCGATAGGAGCGTCTCGGCGCCCACCTTCTCCGCGCGGATCACCAGGCCGCCCGTACCGTTCACGGTGCCCCCCGTGACCGCATCTCCCGGCGTCTTTTCCACGGCGACCGGTTCGCCCGAAACCATCGACTCATCCACCGCGCTCCGCCCTTCCAGCACGACACCGTCGGTGGGCACGCTTTCCCCGGGCCGGACCCGCAGGCGGTCGCCTTTTTGCACGTCGGCCAAAGGAACGTCCTCCTCGCGTCCGTCGGGCGTCAGGCGCCGCGCGGTCCGGGGAGCCAAACTCAGCAGCTTCTTCACGGCGTCCGACGTTCGCCGTCGAGCGCGCAATTCCAGGACCTGCCCCAATAGGACGAGGGTGACGATGACCGCCGCCGCTTCAAAATAGACGGCCACCTTCCCGGAGGCATCATGAAAAGCCGCGGGAAAGATTCCGGGGAAAAACGCCGCCGCGACGCTGTAAAGGTACGCCGTTCCCGTTCCCAGGGAAATCAGCGTGAACATGTTCGGGCTGCGGTGCAGGATGGACGCTCCTCCCCGGGCGAAGAAAGGCCGGCCGCTCCACAGGACCACCGGCGTGGCCAGGATGAATTGAGCCCAGGGGACCCACGCCGCCGCTTTAAGGCCGGGCAAGGCCATCGCCGCCATGGCTAGAAGGAAAACGGGTATGGTCAGGGCCGAAGAAACCCAAAAACGGCGCGACATATCCCGCAGCTCCGGGTCCGGGTCGTCCGTCCCCGACGAGAGCACGGGTTCCAGCGCCATGCCGCATTTCGGGCAGGGGCCCGGCCCGGCCTGAAGTATTTCGGGATGCATGGGGCAGGTGTAGGAACCGGCGGCGGCCGGAGGGAACGGGACGGCGACTTGAGAGTACTTCGCCGGGTCGGCCTTGAATTTTTCCTTACAGCGGGCACTGCAGAAGACGGTCTTCACGCCGTCCCTCTCGATGAAATGGACGGGGGGATCTTTGACGGTCATACCGCAAACCGGGTCTTTCATGGATGGCCCCCCCGGACCTCGTGAACGGATAATTGGGCCACGTCCACCGCGCCGTGCTTCATCTCGTAGCGCCACTTCCAAATCGCGTAGACGGGCGGATAGACGAGGAGTTCCAGGATGAAACTCGTGACCAGGCCCCCGATCATGGGAGCGGCGACGCGCTTCATCATGTCGGCGCCCGCGCCCAATGACCACATGATGGGAACCAAGCCCATCATGGCGGCGGCCACCGTCATCATCTTGGGCCGCACACGCTTGACCGCGCCGTGGACGACGGCCTCCTCCAAATCCTGGAACGTCCGCATTTTCCCCCGCCGGACGGCCTCGTTGTAGGACAGGTCCAGGAAGAGCAGCATGAACACACCCGTCTCCGCGTCCAGCCCCATGAGGGCGATCATGCCCACCCACACGGCGATGGAGATGTTGTAACCCAGGATCCACAAATACCACACCGCGCCGACGACGGAGAAGGGCACGGCCATCATCACGATGGCGGCTTTCACGGAAGACTTCGTGTTCATATAGAGCAGGAGGAAAATCAAGAAAACGGTGATGGGCACCACGACCTTCAGCCGCTCTCGCACGCGGAGCATGTTCTCGTATTGTCCGCTCCAGACGAGGGAATAGCCTGTCGGCAGGGACAGCTTCCCCCGGACGGCTTTCTTCGCCTCCTCGACGTAGCCCCCGACGTCGCGGCCCGCCAGGTCCACGTAGACGTAACCGGAGAGCATGCCGTTTTCGTCCCGGATCATCGACGGTCCGGTGACGAGCTGGATGTCGGCCAGCTCGGCCAGAGGGATCTGCGCCCCCGACATCGTCGGCACCAGGACCCGGCGGAGCTTGGGCAGGGTGTCCCGGAGCTCCCGCGCGTAGCGGACGTTCACGGTATACCGCTCGCGTCCCTCGACGGTGGGCGTGACCGGCTCGCCGCCCACGGCGGACATGAGGACTTCCTCGGCCTCCTTAACGGTGAGGCCGTAGCGGGCCAATTGCTCCCGCTTCAGCGTGAAATCCAGGAAATAGCCTCCGGCGGTGCGTTCGGCGTAAACGCTGCGGGTGCCCGGGACGTCCTTCAGGATCGTCTCCAGGGAGGTGCCGATGGTTTCGATCTCCTTTAAATCCGCGCCGAAGACCTTGATGCCGACGGGCGTCCGCACGCCCGTGGTGAGCATGTCGATCCGCGCTTTGATGGGCATGGTCCAGGCGTTGGAGACTCCGGGGAACTGCATCGCCTTGTCCAACTCGTCGATCAACTCGTCCTTGCCGATCCGGTCCGGCCATACCCGACGGAAAGGACCTTTCATGAAGTTCGGCAGGCCGGAATACCATCGGTCCTTGGGCCGCCACCGCTCCTCGGGCTTCAAGACGATGGTCGTTTCCATCATGGAAAAGGGCGCCGGGTCCGTGGACGTTTCCGCCCTTCCCGCCTTGCCGAATACCCGCTCCACCTCGGGGAAACTCTTCAAGACCGTGTCCATGGTCTGCATGAGCTTTTGCGCTTCCGTCACCGAGAGACCGGGCAACGTGGTCGGCATGTAGAGGAGCGTCCCTTCGTAGAGAGGCGGCATGAATTCCGACCCCATGTGAAGATAAATGGGGATCGTACTTAAAACCAGGAGCAACGCGGCGACGATGGTTTTGACGCGGTGCTCCAGCACCCACCGGCAGGCGGGTTCATAGACTCGAAACAAGATCCGGCTGACGGGATGTTTTTCTTCCGCGTAATATCGGCCCACGGTGACGGCGTTCCAAACGTTGGAAATCCACCGAGGTTTGAAATGTTTGTAATCCATGCGCGTAAACATCATCCGCATGGCCGGGTCCAGCGTGACCGCTAACAAAGCGGCGATCGCCATCGCCAGCGTCTTAGTGTACGCCAGGGGCTTGAACAACCGCCCCTCTTGGTCCACCAGAGTGAACACGGGCAGGAAGGCCACCGCGATCACCAGCAGAGAGAAAAATACCGACGGTCCCACTTCTTTCAGGGCCTGGAGCCGGACGGCGTGGAAATCCCCTTGGCGGCCACCGGCGATCCACTCCTCCAGCCGCTTGTAGGCGTTCTCCACTTCGACGATGGCTCCGTCCACCAGGACACCGATGGAGATCGCGATGCCGGCCAG
>PMLF01000192.1:11200-11429 GCA_003158755.1 Elusimicrobiota bacterium
GATGACGTTCAAGGCGTTCTCGCCGGAGCGCATGATGACGATCCCCCCCACGGTATCGCCCTCGCCGTCCAGGTCCGCCAAGCCCCGCCGCATCTCCGGGCCCAGGACGACCCGGCCGATATTTTTCACCAATATGGGAGTGCCGCCCTTTCCCTGGCCCACGACGATATCTTCGATGTCCTTGGTGCTTTTGGCGTAGCCCCGCCCGCGCACCATGTATTCCGCGCCG
>PMLF01000333.1 GCA_003158755.1 Elusimicrobiota bacterium
CATGAATCCCGCGCCGGCCAAGCTCAGAGGCGTCAGGAAACCTAAGTTGTAGTCTCCCTTGCCGTCTTTGTCCTCATCCGAACCGAACCGAATCTCCGACAAGCCTTTCCCGACGCCGTAACCGATCACCGCCACCGTGGCTTGCTTGAGGAAATTCATCATAATATCCTTGAACGCCAGGCCGTTCAGCGCGCCGGTCCCGGTCCCGGCGATGGCACCCGCCATATAACCCATGAATTCCATGCCGGGCATCAGTTTGTTGATCGCGTAGGTGACGAGCGTCGTGATCAACTGACGAACGAGCATGGTCAAGGCGGCTTGAATGTAAATCTGGGTGATAAGGGTTCCGCCAAGGACTCCGGAAATGCTGGCCGATACGGAGGCGATTATCGTTCCCTGGGTTAACCCTCCCGCCAAATTGACGGCGCCTTGGGCCGCGCCTTGTCGAGCGGCGGTGTTCATCGCTTGGGTCCCCGCGCTGCCTCCGCCGAACCCGGCGGTGAGGAGAGTCGACAAGAAAGCGATTCCCGCCATGATGAGGGAGAACGTCAGGTTGCCGGTGGCGGCGTAGTCGGCGCTGAAGGTCACGGCGGCCACCATCACCGCGGCGACGACCACCCCCGTCACCGTAGCCGTGGTCCCACCCACGGCCGCGCCCATGGCCACCGCCGCCGCGCCGCCCGTGTAGACCGACGCGATGGCCACGGCCACGATGACCACGACCATGACCAGCGCGCCCCAGATTGAACCCATGAACCACGTGAACCCGCTCGTGTCCACGTCTTGTTCGGACCAGCCGTCGAGGGTGGTCGTATTCGCGTTCCCGCTCTTGTCGTACGAAATGAATTCGTTGCCGCTGGTTTTGTTGACGACGTCCGTGTTCTTGGCGACGTTGGGAGTGAACGCCCAGGAATCGGTATGCTGGTTGACGGCTCGGCCTTGGGCGTCATACCGGATATTTTGGGAGTCGTTCCAGCCGTGGCTTCCGTTGGTGGAGGTGTTGTTCGTGTAATTGGAAGTGGCTCTACCCTGAGCATCGAACCCGCCGGTCACGGAGTTGGCGACGACGGAGGTAACACCGTTGTGGCCCCCGTTCTTGTCCTCCCAATGGGTGACGCCCGTCGTCGTGGACTGCACGGCGATGGTCCGGCCGAAGACGTCGTAGATGAATTTGTTTTGGGTGGCGCTGTAAGCCCCGGTCTTGGCGAACGTGATGTTGTCGCCGTTCGAGTTCTGGGCGTTTTCCGTGCAATTAATGAGGCCGACGGTCGACACGCTGGAGGGGCGTCCCGTCGCCGGGTCGTAGGAGGTGAGGACGACTCCCGTATAAGTTCCGTCCTGGTCGCCGCTGATCGCGGTTTTGTCGTCCTTCGTGGACTGGCTGTGGCCCGACAAACCGGGGATGTAGCCGTAGACGTCGTTCAACCAGGTCACCGTGACGCTCTTCGATATCTCGCGACCCTGAACGTCGTAGGCGGTCCAGGCGACGGTCTCCGTGGCCAGGTCTTTCCCCTGTTGTTGCGTGGTCTCCACGTAGCTGTTGACCCGGCCCAGCCGATCGAAGGTGACGGAGTTGCGGGTGATGGTGGTCGGCTTGAACCCGTCCGACGAGGTCGAGGTCGTCTCGGTCCACTCCGTGGCCCGGCCGGCGCCGTCCCACTTAATACCCGACTGATCCGTGACGTTCGACCCCGTGCCCTCGCTCCACGTCCGCTGGTGGCTGCTCGCGTCGTCGAAGGCGCCGGTGGACCCGTCCACCGACCGGACGGTCCAAGACAGGGACGCGGTGTACATTCCCCGGCCGCTGTCGTAGATGGCCTTGCTGAGATTGTAGGCGTCAAGCGCAGCTTGATACGTGTTGTCCTTGTCTCCTTGAGACGGGAAATCGGCTTTGTTGGGCGGATCTCCCGGAGGGGTGAGGGGCACGATGCCGACTGTATAGGAACCAGAAATCTGGTCGCCGGCCGCCACGTCGCCCTGGAAGGTGTGGACGTTTCCTGCGCCGTCCGTGTAGGTGAGGTCGCCGGCCGGGAGCTCCAGTTTCCCCGACAGGACGGCGTTCTGAACGGCGAACGTCGACAGGTCGTAGGTGAAGTAGTCGACCGACACGCCGGACTGCTCGCCGTAGGTGTGGGTTCCGATCTTCGCGCCATAGTCGTCGTCGATGTTGTAGGTGAGGTAATCGACGGCCTGGCCGCCGAGCGTGCCGACGGTGAGGATGCCCGAGCGCGCGTCGTCGTGCCCGAGCCCCGGGTCCAAACTCACGGGGCACAGGCCGCCGGTGGACTGACGGTCCCAGGCGTCCCCGTAACTCGCCTTCCAATCGGCGTAATCGTCCGTGTAATCGCCGTCGGCTATCCCGTTCCCGTATCCCGCTTCCCATTCGAGCAAGGCCGAATGGTATGCCTCTTTGGCGGCGGCCAAATCGCCGGCCGATTTACTATTGAAGGCCTTCTTGTACGCGGCGTAAATTTTATCCACATAACACACGTTGCCGGACCCTGTTAATGGCGCGTCCAGGACGCTGTTGACGTCATCGGCGGAATATCCGTGGCTTTCCATCCATGCGGCGAGGTCGGCCCTGTATCGCTCGGCGTTCTCTCTCGTGTAATAGGTGTACGACGTGCTCTTAGTGTGGCCCGTGCTGGAGTAGCTCGTGTAGGAGGGAGCGCCGGATTGATCTGGGTCCGTCGACGGGCTGAAATGGAATCTCTCTTCGAAAGCATCCTGGAAGGCCTCGGTGATGGTTTGGAAATTGGAGACGGAGAGCCAGCCGCGATTATTCGCGGAGTTCTCCACATTCGTCGCGACATTCTCCACCGATTCGATCTCGTCCTCGGAGAACCCATGCTCCTGCATCCAGGCGACCAACTGCTCGCGGTACGTCGTCACGTCGCCGACGGTGTAAAAATACGTCGTCCCGTATCGGGTGCTTTCTATACGCTGCGCAGGCTCTTTCGGGATATCTTCGGCAATGGCCGATCCGTCCGTGTTCAAACCGAAACCCCCGGCCGTGGGAGGAGGCGGAGGAACGATATCCTGGCCTAAGTTCGGCGCCACGGGGTCTTGGATGGTTCCCGACCGCTCGGCCGCCCTCACCTCGTTTTTGGAGTTGTCCCACATGATCGCCGAGTCGGTCTTGCCGTCCGTGGTGCCGAACACCGCCTTGCCCAAGACGATCCCGTTGTCCGTCACGTTGCACTGCATCTCGTTGGTGAACTTCCCGTTGACCACGCCCATCATGTATTGCCCGGAGTTCCGGTCGACGGATCCGACCCCGTTGGTGGCGGGCGCGTTCGCGGGGACGTAAACCTTGCCGGTATCGACGGAGTCTCCGACGACGCCCGTAAGGGCGATAATGGTGGTCACGGCCACGACGGCGCCCACGATAACGATGATCGATGCGCCGTTAGATGCGCCGGGGGTCGGATCCGTCGACCGGAACTCCGGGCAATACATGATGTTCGATGCGACGTTCGCCTGCCCGCGCCCGTCCCGTAATTTTTGGAAATAGGGGCTCGTGTTGTCGTAGGTCGCGTAGTCGTCCAAGGTGACGGTGGGACTTTCGCCGCTCCGCGTCGTGTTCTCGCCGATGGTTCGTTGGCCTATGACGTGGCCGGAGCCGTCCGTGATGTCCGACACGTAATGGGCCGAGGAATCCCCGTTCGTGGAGCTTGAAACGGTGAGTTTGGTGGTGGACGCGTCAACGGTTCCGATCCCCTGGGTGTCGAAGTTGAACGTCGACGTCGCGGAGAACGCCGCGATGTCACCGGTCCAGCCCAGGCGCTCGTCGCGCTGCGGNNCCTGGGTGTCGAAGTTGAACGTCGCCCCCGTGTTCGCACCCGCTCCGTCGTGGGTCGGATTCGAGAAATCGATCCCGCCCAAGGTGGCCCAACCGGGGGCGATCTGGTCGATCTCCAGGGATTCCGTCGTGGCGCCGGTGCCCCCGTCCATCGAGACGGAAAACTTGCCGACTTTTTCCCCGTTCGCGAGGAGGTCGTAGGTCGCGGTGACCGAGACCTGGCCGGAGCCGTCGATCGACAGGCTGACCCGCCGGTGGCCCAATTTGCCGCCCGAATCGTTGATGGCGTCCTGCGTGGAAATCGACGTCCCGTCCGACAGCGTCACCATCCCCGCCTGGTTCAGCAGGGCGTTCTCGTCCTCCGCCAACAAGTCGCTGTAAAGCGACTCGCCGANNCGGACGTCACGAAGGAGAACGTAACGGTCACGCCGCCGTGAACCGCGTCGGGAGCGGCGTCGACGTCCGCCGCTTTCTTTCCGTTCTTGTCGTACAAGGACGCGGAAAGGGAGAAAACGATCGTCCCGTCGTCCGAACCGCCGATGCTGACCGTCCCGTCCAGGACCAATTTTCCGCCGCCGTCGAAGTTTGCGCCCAACACGCTGTAAACGTCCTGTTCGGCCTGAAGGCGCCGTTCAACCCCCAAGAAGGCCGCCGTGTTGGTACTTCCGTTGTTCTTATCCAAGCCCTGGGTTCCGTCTATCCGGAGCAGGATTCCATTCGCGTCGAGCTTATAGGACGAGCGTTTATCGGGATCCTTGCTGAAATCCGTCCCCGTTCCGAGCGCCAGGAGGCTGAGGAACTGGCTGTCCGAAAGTTTGCAATTTCCCTTAGAGTCGAACATCTTGTTCTTGATCGCGGAGATGACGTCGTTTTTTCCGCTCCCGGTCAAGCCCATGTCGGTCGCCAACTGGGCCCATTGGGCATCCGTCAATCCGGGATCCTTACCGCCTTGGCCCGAGATCACGTAGATGACCGCCGCGACCTCCAGGATGAGGGTCTGCCTCTGGCCGTCCGTCAACGTCTTGTCGCCGTTGGTCGGCGTCCCGATGCCGAGCATCGACGCCATGGTCACTAATTGGGCGTCGCTCAAAGCTCCGGAGCCTGAGAGAGCGGTCAGGCTGTCGACCGTGATGCCCGCCAGATCGGTCAGGATCTTGCTGGTGTCGTAGATGCTCACTCCGAGGAAACCGGCCAGCGACTCCAACTGCTGTTCCGCTTGGGCGTCCCCGCCCGCCGCCGCGGCTTCCAGCGTGGTCGCCTCGGTCTCCAACGCCTGCAAAAGTTGGTCCGGTGTCATGGCCATAAGCTCGGCCTCTGTCTTGCCCAGGAGATTGGTCAGGAATTGAGTGGCCTGGCTGTTGTTCATCAGGTAATCCTTGATTCCTTGGGGCGTCATCAAGGCGGTGACGTCCACCCCCGTGACGGTGCTGACGAGGGTTCGGACCCGGCTGTCGCTGAGAGAAAGCCCCGCGTAAGTGAAGGAAGGCTTCTGGTCGGTGGTCCCCCACTTCACCTGCATGTCGCCGACGACGAGGCCCCGATCGTCGTTCGCCCTGACGTTGAGGGTTACGCTCTGGTGATTATCGGGGTCCGTCCCCACGGAGATGGTGCCGTGGGTCCAGTCCACGGATCCGCCCGTCAGGAAAGAGGTCATTTGGGAAATCCGCTGCGTCAAAGCCGCCCGTTCGTTGTCGTCCACCACGCCGTCCTGGTTGGTGTCTCCCTGACCGGCGTCCACCATGCCCTGGACCATGTCGTCCACGCTATGGCTTTGCATGTAAAGGGTCAGGTCGGCGGCGTCCACTTTTCCGTCTCCGTTCAAGTCCGTCACGCCGAGCTTTGTGATGATCGCGGACTGCGCGGCCGCCCGGACGCGGGTATTGCTCAAATCGCCGAGGACTTGGAAGGTCCCGAACCTGTCGTCGCCGGCGCTCCAGGACGTGGAGAGATAGACGGCCACGTGACCGCTGCCGTCGTCGAAGGCCAACGAAACGTTTTCCGTCAAATCTCCGTTGTCATCCAGGGAGAACGTAACGCTGGTCCGGTCCCAGTCCAGTTTCCCGCCCGACTCGATGACGGACAGGAACTGTTTCTCCATGCCCTTGAAGGCGTCGTCAACGTTGCTCCCCTGGGCATCGAGGATTCCCTGAAGAGCCGCCTCGAGCTGCGGGTTGTTTTGGAGGGACTGCGCCATATCGACCGGCGAGGTGAAATTCGTTCCCAGGAGGCTGTTGAAGAAAGGAAGGAACGCGGCCTGGACCTCCGGGTTCGAGAAATTCGGCGAGAAGCTCCACGAGAAGCTGCCTCCGCCGAAGTTCCCTTCCATGTGGGCGAGGATCGTCCCGTCCGAGCCGCGGACGACGACGTCGGCCGAAATCACGGTATCCTGAGTGCCCAGGGCGAAACCGAAGAAGAACGAGCTGTGGGCCCAGTCGATACGGCCGGCGTGAACCTTTGAGAAGAAACCGATCAAGGCGGTCTTGCCGTCGTTGGACTTGTAGCGCGCCAGAACATTGGACGCTTTGAGCAAGGTCTGCAGATTGCTCGCCGAGTTGCCGATGTCGGGCATGGACATGGACATGCTGCCGCCGAACCCGGAAACCGAGATCGACGTCGAGGTGGGCTGAACATTGCCGGCCGCGGCCAAACCCGCGACGGCGGCGTCGTAATCGCTGTCGCCGTTCGCCTTGGCTGCGGCGAACGCCGTATCGTAGGCGTTGCAGAGGGGGCTGCCCACCCCCAGAGCGTTCCGAACACCCTGGATGCCCGCGGCGTCGGCGGCGTCCTCCAACTTCCCTTCCAAGTCTGAATTGTTGAGGAAGGCCGACTGAATGTCGGCCATGGACGCGGTCGAAGGCAGGCCGACGCTCTCGGCCAAGAAGGGCGTCAACAGCTGCAAGGCGATCGGGTCCGCCAGGTTCGGGCTGATCCCCACCTGGATCTTACCGTCGGACGTCTGGACCTTGATGTAGGCGAAGACGTTCCCGTCTCCCCCTTCCACCGCGATGGAAATATTGATCACCGCCTGTCCGTTTCCGTCCACGCCCGCCGCCCACTGGCTGCGGGACCAGAGAATGGTACCGCTGGTCAGAGTGTTGAAGAAAGCGTCGCCGCCCAGGGCGTCGAACATGCTCTTGGACGAGGCGGTTCCCGAAGACCCGGTCCCGGTCGCAATAGTCGTGTTCTTCATTTGCGACTTCAGGGCGGAGGAACCCTGGATGTCCTCATCCAAATCTTGGAGGGAGACGGCTTGGATCCCGAAGAGTTGGTTGAAGACCGGAATCAACAGGGTCCGGACGGAATCGTTGGCGAGGTTCGCCTCAACCATGAAGTTCATCCCGCCAGTGGAGGGATCGTACGCCGTGGACATCCACCCGAGTATCTGGCCGCTGCCGTCCCGGACGCCGATCCGGGCGGTCACCATCGCCTTGCCGTCGGAGCCCGACCCGAAGGTCAGGGAGCTGGCGGACCAATCGACGGAGCCTTGTTTTAGGGCGCCGAAGAAAGCGCCGCCGCCCAGGAGATCGTAAAGGCTTTCCCGGGGATGAAGGACCTGATCCGAAGCGGCGTTCGCTTCCGCGCTCCCCTGGTCCGAGGACTCCCCTCGCGCGATGGCGGCGTTATACGTACCCTGTCCGGTCGCCGTGGCCTGCGCCTGGTGACCAGGATCTGAAGAATAATCGCCGACAAGGAACGTCGTGTTCTGCAGATAGGCGAGGCCGGCCGGATCGTTGGAAATGTCCGTGATCTGTTGATTGAATTGGTCCAGGGTCAAACCGGGAGGCAGACCGAAGACTTTCGACAAATAGGGAACCATCATTTGCCGCACTTCGAGATTGTTCAGGTTGGGCGACACGCCGACGGAGAACCCTCCCGTCTTATCGGCGCCGCCGTCCGGATCATACGACACGGAATAGCTGCCGAGCAGCGGCCCCCCGGCGTAGCTTCGAACCGAGATATTGACGCTGGCGGACGCCTTGCCGCCGGCCGAGGAGGCCAGCGTCAGGGAACTCTTGGACCAGTCGATGGTCCCCGACTCCATGGCGGTGATGAAACCGTTTTTGTTCAGGAGGTCGTAAACGACCGGGTTCGCGGCGTTCAATAAATTGTAAAACGCGTTATAAATCGAATTATAAACGCCGCTGCCAAGAATCCAACTCAACAGGCTGGCTATGCCGGAAACCTCGGACTGGATATCCGACGTGCTCATGCCGATCCGGAGGTCCTTGAGAGCGGAGAGGAAGTTTTCGGCGTGGTTTTGGATCTCCGAGTCCAAGGTGGCCAGGGACGTGTTCGGGTCCAAGTGGAAGAACGCGATGAAGAAGCCGAGCATGAGGCCGCGCATCTCGTCGTCACCTAAGTTGGCGGAGAAACCGACCGCGAGCTCGATATCGGAATTCGGATCGGAGGAGTAGGAGGCGCAGATGGTTCCAAGGAGCCTCCCGTCCGTCTTGGACCGCACGCCGATGGCCAAGGAAAAGAACGCCTTTCCGTCGCCGCCCTTGCCGAAGGTCAACGAACTGCTGGACCAGTCCACCCGACCGCTCTTGAGGGCCGTTTCGAAGGCCTTGCCGCCGAAAGCGTTGTAAAGGCTCATCTTCGGATGAATGCCGTTCTGATAGGCCGCATCCGCCGCCGCGTTGGCGTCCCTGCCGGCTTGGTCGGGGGGTATTCCTTGGGCGATTTCGCCTTGGTACGTCCCCGACCCTACCGCATTGGACGCCGCCGAAGCCGAGGCCAAGGACGACGGGTCGGTCCGCGTGCCCAGGGAGAAATAGGTGTTCTTCAACGTATCGATGTATCCCTGGTTGTTGGTCAGTTGGTAGGCGAGCTGGTCCATGGTGGTGTTCTGGTCCAGGCCAAAAAGGTTGATGAAGAACTGCAGGAACTCCGCCCGGATCTCCGGCGCGGCGAGGTTCGGGGAAACCGTATAGGAGAAATTCCCGTTATCCAGCGTCATGCCCAAGACTCCGGCCAACACCGTCCCTTGGTACATCTTCATTTGGAGAGCGAAGACGGGCGCTCCGTTCTTGTCGCGTCCCACGGTGATCGAACCTTTCTTATCGTCGGCCGTCGAGCCGTCTAAAAAGGTGGTGGCGTTGTCGTTTCCGGCGCTGTCCTTCCCCATGAGAGAACCCAGCGTCCGGACGGACCCGTCCGACATCAGCACCGAGAACCCCGCGGCCCCGTTCGACTTGATGTAGCTGGCCAGCGAGGCGGCGTCCGTAACGCCGGTCGGAAGCGATATGGAACTGACGCCCAGGATGGCGGCCAGTTCCGAGCGCCCCGTGTCGGTATACAACAGGCTCAGGAGTGCCTGGCCGGCGGGTCCCGAGAGGTTGGCGTTGAAGGAAGTGATATATCCGTCGTCGACCGCCTGGGTCAGGCCGGTGACGAAATCGCCGGTATTGCCCTGGCCCAGAGCCCCCGTCATCCAATCCATGTAGTACAGAGCTTCCTCAACACCAAAGTCGGGCTCGGCATTCCCGACGACGACCGAGTAATAGGCCATGCCGCCCTGCATCTCCGTGAGGGTGATGTCCAACACGCCGTCGTCGCTGTTGGTGGAACCGCTCATCACGAAACCGGTCCGGGAGGTCTCGTTGTAGGCCGGCTTGGCGTCGACCACCCACACTTGGCCCTCCCAGTGCCCGGTATTGAACGCCGGAAGGTTGACGGAAAAACCGGAAATGTAACCGCTCTCCTGAATCACTTTCATGTCGTTGGCGTAATCGTCGGCGGACCACTTTCCCTGCTTGAGTTGGTTGTAGTCCCAAACCACCCAGTTATCCAACACCCCTTGGCCGTCCTCGACGGTCACGCCGGACGCCAAGGTGATGGACGGTCCGGACTTTCCGTGGGAGACGTTGGACAAGCTGGTTTCCGCCGTTTTGCCGTCCGAGCCCAACGCGACGCTCATCACATCGCCGGTGTTGTTCTGGGTATCGTAGCCGGGCAGGTCCAAGGAGACCGACTGGACCAATCCCGTTTGGACGTAATACATTCCCACGTCCTGGAAGTAATCGGCATTGCCGTACTCCGCCAAGAACGTGAACCCGGTGAAAAGGAAGTTGACGTCGCCCATGTCCTGGGAACCGTCGTTATTGGTGTCTTGGATCGTGCTGAAATCGAGGCCGAACGTGCCGTCCCCTTTGTCGGTCAACCCGATCCCGACGGTGAGGCTTCCGACGGCGTGGGTCCCCCCCTCGGTTTTCGGACGGCCGTACGTGATGTCGTCATAGGACACGGAGATCAGCGGCTGACCGCTCGGAGGCGGATTCCCGTCCGGCGTATCGAAGAGGGTGTAGGTGCCCGAAACCTTTCCCGTGTCGGACGAATACGAGAGGTTCGAGACCCAGCCGCCCGAATTGAGCTGGGCGATGGCGTCCGCCGATAAAACGTGCCCGTTGACGATGGTGGCGCTGTCCGATGCATTGGGAATGATCTGGCCGTTTTGGATCGTGTAATCCGTGGATTGATCGTCCGAATAGGTGTGGGTCGTGGTATCCGTGAGGTTGGTCTTGTATTCCCCCCGATAGATGACGGCCCCGTTATTCGTATAGCCGATCACGTCGTAGGTGCTGTTCTGCCAGTTCGAGGTCGTATCCGAGTGCAACCCATTGTTGGTTTCGCTGTCCTGGGCCAGGAGATTATCGGTGACGTTGCTCGTCGTCGTTCCGCTCATACAGGAGGAGGAGCCCGTCATCTTGGCCTGGCCTCCGAAGACGGCGAACCACTGTTCCGTCCAGCCGCTCCCGGAGGTTTGGGTCACGGTCTCGAAGGAATACGCTTGACCGTCGGAGGTCTGCCCGCCGTCGGTTTTGTCCCCGCTGCCGGTCAAGGTATTGCTCCCGGTGCCGTGGGCGCCGGTGAGGTGGCCGTCGGCGTCGTAGAAATAATCCATGGTCGTCGTGCCTTCCTGGTCGGTGGTCACGCCGGTATCGGGATCGGTATCGATGGTGGAGGAGGTGGAGACGCTTTGCGCCATCACAGCCTTCCCGTTCAGGATGACGTACGTCTGCGAAAGGGTTCCGGTGGAATGCGTGACTTTCGGCGTGCCGTCGTCGTTCGTGAGGACGCGATCAACCGAGTCGCTAACGGTCGTTCCCGTCGCCGAAGCGCCGACCAAGATTCCATTCGGGTCGTAATAATAAAACATGGTCGTTGTAGACGAACTGGTGGAACCGTCGTTTACCTGCGTATAGGAATAGCTGGTCGAGTCGATCATCAGCGACTGACCTTTAAACACCGTGTAATCCTGGTAGGTCGTCGTTTGGGTGTAAGCCCCGTTGAGCGGGTCCGCATCGGAACCGGTGGAATCGCTCTCCGCATACACGTAACCGGTAACGGACAGCAGGTGACCGTAGGAGTCGTAGTTATACCACGTCGTGGACGTCTGATTTCCCCAGGTTCCATCCGGGCTGTAACCGTACGTGTAGCTGCCGTCGGGGTTCTGGAAGTAGGAGTAGGACGTGGAGGTCTGGCGGTACATCAGAGCCTGGTTCTTCATGTTCGAATTGATGGTGTAATCCTGGGTGATGTCGGTTTCGGTGTAGAGATCGCTCCAGGTCGGGGAGGAACCGTCGCCCGGGTCCGTCAGGGCCTTCTGCCAGGACCAGGTGGTTCCGCCGCCCGTCGCCCCCGTCATCACCCCATTGTCGTAGGTGTAAGAGGTCCAGGTGTAGGTGGTGCTGCCGTCGTTGTATAGGCCGTTCCCGTCCCCGGTTTGATCTCCTTCGTTGGCCCAGTTCTCCTGATAAGTGAGGAAGGACTGATTCTTGTAGACCAAGTAGGTCAGTTGGGAGTACGTGTAGGTCTCCCGGACTTGGTTGCCTTCCTTGTAGCTCGTCCCGATAGTAAAATTGTTGTTCTCGAAATAGTCGAGCTCGGAGGTCCCGTCCGCCTGGGGAGTCACCGTGACGTCCCAGACGTTCCCGGCCGCATCGGTCTTCTCCCAATACCCGCCTTGATCGACATACCCCTGGGCCGCCAAATAGTCGCCGGCCGAGGGATTCACCGACGCCGAATCGTTCCACGTCTGGCTC
>PMLF01000014.1 GCA_003158755.1 Elusimicrobiota bacterium
GTTTGCCGGAGGGGAAGGTCTCATGAAAGCATGGTCTCCCCAGTTTACTCTCACCCCCAAATCCGGGTCGGCCCTCATGGAGATCGAAGCCGCCAAGACGCTGGTGGACTCCTCCCCGCTTCCCCTGGCTGCGTCCGAGGAGTTGCGCCGCCGGGCTCGTCTGCGGGCAGTTCACTTATCCACAAAAATGGCCGGGAATCGGTTGACGCTGGAAGAAGTCGAACGGATCATCTTCGATCATGAGCGATCAAAACCCCCTCGCCGTTTATCGGCAAAACATCGGCAATCCATCGGCAACAAAACCAAGAGATCAGGAGCTCATGCATGACCTTCTCCCCAAGATTTACTTTCACGGGCAAGATGGTGAATGCCCTGGGAACCATCGAAGGTGCCCGCGCCGTCATCGACATCCTGCCGCTCCCCCCCGATCACGCGCTGTTCTTGCGCCAGGCGGCTCGTCAACGGGCTACGAAGAACTCAACGGCCATCGAAGGGAATACGCTGGACAGCAAAGAAGTGGGGCAAGCGGTGGTCTCGATCGGACGGTCGCGAACGGACATGCAGCAAGAAGCGCGAAACTATTGGCGAGCCTTGGAATGGATCGAAGACCAGACCGACGCCAAGAAACTTATCAACGAGGACTTTATTCAACGGCTCCATTGCATCATCTATGTCCGTGGTCATGGCCGGCGCGGCACCCGCAGCGAATACCGCGCCGGGGAGTGCCCTGTTGTCGATACGAGCGGCCGAATCGACTATGGACCGCCGGAACCCAAAGATGTTCCCGTTTTGATGAAAGAATTGGTGGAATGGCTGAATTCTTCTTTGGCGAAAGATTTGCCCGGGCCGGTGAGGTCCGGTTTGTTGGCGCATCGATTCGTCAGCATCCATCCCTTTGGCGATGGGAACGGCCGAACCGCCAGGGCTTTGGCAACGTCTGAATTGTGGCGCAGTGGTTACGATATGAGGGGTTTTCTTTCGTTGGAGGAAAATTATATGGCGGACCTACATGCCTATTACGATTCTCTTCAGATGGGTCTTCCCGTGAATTTCTACGAGGGGCGTCATGACCCTGATCATTCGGTCTGGTTGGATTTCTTTTTGGGGACCATGGCCTCCGCCGCCGATGCGCTCCGAAAGAGGGCGGTGGAATTGTACGGCCCGGATCGGCGGCCCGCTCCTCCTTGGGAACGACTGAAAAGGATTCAACAACAGGTACTGACACGGTTGCTGACGCGAGCGTTCAGCGACACGTCCGCCGTGGTGGAATTTACTCCTCCGGACGTCGTTGAATGGTTCGGCGTATCCGCCAATACGGCTCGGGAATGGTTGGATAGGTGGAGGAGAGAAGGTTTTGTCCGCCCCTCAAAAGAAAATGCCCAACGTGTGCGCCGGTATAAACTCGGGGATGAGTGGAGAACCATAATTCAGAGGGCGATTAGCACAAGGCGTAAGACAAGCTGATTCCAGTGTTTTTTCGAATAAATGCGTTATGTTGATTCTTTGTCATTTTTAACACAAGTGCACATCTTGTGATAACAAGGAAAGAATGTAAATGACGCTCGCTCAGATCGGACAAAACCTTTGGAGGTACTGGACCCCGGCCGCTCCCACGCGGCATTTCTGCCCTGCGTCCTTGCAGCCTCCGGCGTATTGCAAGGGCCTGCTAGCGCAGTCAGCTTTCGCCGGGGTGACGAACCAAAAGAATAATTGGGGCTAAACCTCCTTTGGGTAAAAAAACGGTGTTGCCCGCTCGCGTTATTTGGCGAGCGGGGTGACGCGGCGGATGGCGCCGATGAAGTAGGCCATATTGCGGTGGGGGTTGTCGGGGTTCTTGGCGCCGATCATTTGGGCGGCCGCCTCGATCTTGGCCGGGCCGAATTCCTCTTCCAAATGGATGAGGAGTTCGACGGCGACGACGTCGGCGTCATCGTAAACGAGGGCCGCGTAACCGCGGGCGCGGGCGAGCTTTTCGGGGCCGTATTTTTTCTGGAGCTCCGCGAACGCGCGGTCCCGTTCCTGGGGATCGTAGAGCGACCGGGGGGTGTAGAGGCTGGTGTCCCTGGGGCCTGTGTGCATGGGCAGCTCTCCGTAGGCGACGTCCAGCAGGACCGCCCGGCGCAGGGCCACCACGCCTCGACTGACGAACCAGGGGGAGACATGGTGGCGTCGGGCCAACTCCGCGCGGGCGAGCGTCCATTGCGGCCTGTCCGAGGACGCGGCGGCGTAGTAAAGGCTCCAGAGGTAAAAAGCTTTGCCGGAAAAGTCCAGCCGGCGGTTCCAGCCCCAATCCCAATAGTCGAGAGGCACAAAAACCGTCGCGGTGTCCGTCGAGCGGAGGAGGGTGACGGAGGGGTCCTGGTTGAAGGTTTCGGACAGGGTGATGAGGCCGTAATCCTTTTGTAGCGCGCGCAGGACCCTGCGAATTTGGCGCCGGTAAGAGAACCGCGGCATGGAATCGATGCCGAGCGAGGCGGCCAGGTCGGCGGTATTGAGGGTGAACGTCTGTTTCTCCCGGCCCGCCTTGACCAAATAGAGGTAAGCGTCGAAGGCCCCCTCGGAGTTTCGGTTGACCATGCGGCCCAGGAGGTCGGGGTTGACCAGGAAGTCCCAGGGCACGGGGACCGGCGGGGCGGCGGGGGTGGCGGAGGAGACGGCCACGGCCAAATCCCGCAGGAGGTCGCGGGCGACGCCGGTGGAACGGATCAGGACGTTGGCCTCGACGTTTTTGGCGAAGGCGGTATAGGTCCAGTTGGTGGAGCCCAGGAGGACGGTTTCTCCGTCCACGACCAGCGCCTTGGCGTGGGTCTGGATGGAGGGATCGTCCAAAAAGACGGGCACGCCGGCCGCGGCGAGGAGGTCCCGCGCGGCGCCGTTTTGGGCGTCGGAGGGTTCCTCCGACGGTCCGGCCGGACCGGGGCCTTGGTCCAACACGACCCGCACGCGCACTCCCCGGTCCTTGGCGCGGCGAAGGGCCTGGACCAGTTTCATGGGAAGGGAATCGGCCTGGTCCGCGCGGGGGGCGAAGAGATACAGGGTGACGTCGACGGAAACGCGGGCGGCGTCGATCTCCCGCAAGGCGACGGTGAAATAATCCCGCGCGGGGACGTACTCCACCTCGGCCGCGCGGGCGGCCGCCGAGAGGATCAGGAAGAGGCCCGCGAGGGCGGGGGTGAAAGTCTTCATTTTCCAGCGACCTATCGCGATGACTCCCTCTTCAATCCAGTCCCAAGGCTTTGCGGATTTTCTCAACCCCATAAACGGGTTCCCCTCGCTTCTTTTGGATGGTTTCCGCGGTTTCGTTGGTGATGCCTTCCTCGCCGAAACGAAAATGGCGGGAAGGCTCCGTAAAGGGAGAATTGAGGATCGGGTTTTCGATTATGACCTGGCTCATCCGGCCCTGTCCTTATATAATCGGCGTGAAATAATTCTTTGGGATATTAGCATTTCAATCCCGCGACCCGAGGAGGGAGTAACCCCCTGAACGGATACAAAAATTCGGGATAACCATGTCTTATCGCTGCGAGTTCAATCTGAACGGCGGTCGTCGGAAGTTGGTGATGACCCAGGGGTCCCAGGAGCCCGGCGACCACGTCGCTCTGCGCCTGGCGGCTTGCGCCCTTTTTTGGCCGTTGGAGCCGAAAGTGGAATTGTCGCCCAAACATCCGGCCCTCGCCGGAGTGGAGTTTCGGCCCGACTTCATCGCCTTGAACGAGGCCGGCGAAGTCCTCCTTTGGGGGGAATGCGGGAACACGTCCCTCAACAAGCTGGATAAGTTGACTCGGCGGTTCCCGCGGGCCCGGATCGTGGCGATCCGGGGTTCCGAGACCGAAGGACGCCGGATGCGGTCGGACCTCGACGAAGCGTTGGAGCGATCCCACCGGGTGGAAGTGCTGGCGTTCCGTTCGGCCGATTTCGCCGTCTGGCGCGGCGCGGTCGGGGAGGTCAACGAGGTGTTCGGCGAGGCCGACGAAAAATCGCTCAATCTCGTCATCAACCAAACCCCCCTGGCCTGCGACCTCGCCGCCTATTGAAATCCTCTCCAAGTCGTCGTAAACTATCCTTTCATCCGTTCATCGGTGCGTGATAACACGGGGCCGTCCAAGCCCCGCGAGGGATGTTTTTTCGAGGGAGGCGTACGATGAAGATCTTGGTGGTCGACGACGAGCCCCATATCCGGGAACTCTGCCAGAGGCTTTTGACGGGCGAGGGGCACGAGGTCCAAACCGCTCCGACGGGGGCGGACGCTTTGGGGCGCCTTAGCGAGGGGTGGGATTTGGTCCTCACGGACCTCACCATGCCGGGCGGGGTGGACGGCATCCGCCTGGTGCGCGAGGTCCACGGGCGCGGCAACGCCGACGTCATCGTCATGACGGCGTACCCGGAAATCAACGTCGTCATCGACGCCCTCCGCGAAGGCGCCTACGACTTCCTCATCAAACCCTACAACCGCGAAACCCTCTTCCGCACGGTGTCCCGCTGCGCCGAGAAACGCAAGCTCTCCATTCAACTCTCCCGCGAAAAGGCCCTGCGCCAGGAGCTCGAGACCGCCTACTCCGAGCTCGTCAAGCTGAAGCGGATCAACGACACCTTCGGCCATTTCGTTTCGCCGCCGGTGGTGCGATACCTGGCGGAGCACCCGGCCCTTTACCACGACCGCGTCAGCGAGCGGGTGACGGCCACGATCCTTTTCGTGGACGTGCGGCAGTTCACTCCCTTCGCCGTCAGCGTGGCGCCGGAATACGCCCTGGAAACCTTGAACCGCATCTTCGAAGGCGTCGTCGAAGCCGTGAACGCGGAAGGCGGGATCCTGAACAAGTTCATGGGCGACGGAGCCCTGGCCCTCTTCGGCGCTCCCGTTCCCATGGAAAACCACGCCCGGGCCGCCGCGCGGGCGGCCCTCCGGGCCCGGGACCACGTCGAGCGATTGGCCGGCGAACGCCGGGACAAAGGGCAGGAAGTCTTGCGCATGGGCATCGGGATCAACACGGGATCGGTCGTGGCGGGCACCTTGGGCGGGATCGAACGCATGGAGTACACCGTCATCGGAACGAGCGTCAACCTGGCCGCGCGGTTGGAGGAGATCGCCCTTCCCGGCCAGATCCTTTTGGGACCCGACACCGCGAAAGCCTTGGGGGAAGGGTTCGAACTTCGAAGCCACCCCGAGAGGATCCTCGCGGGTCTTCCCGGCGCCATCCCCATCACGGAGTTGGTGAAGGGACCGGAAATAACCCTGAAGGACTCTCCCGAGACGCCGTTGTCCGCCTCCGTCGATTAAGTTAGAATGTGCCGCCCGACGGTCGTCGGGCGGCACCCATGAACCCCGAAATCTCCCGACGGCGCACGTTCGCCATCATCTCCCACCCCGACNNCTGGAAAAGAAGCGCGGCATCTCCGTCAGTTCCACCGTCCTCCAATTCGAATACCAAGGGTTCAAGGTTAACCTGCTGGACACCCCCGGCCACAAGGATTTTTCCGAGGACACTTACCGGGTCTTGACCGCCGTCGACGCCGTGGTCATGGTGATCGACGCCGCCAAGGGCATCGAAACCCAGACTCGCAAGCTCTTCGAAGTCTGCCGCAACCGCGGGCTTCCCATCTTCACCTTCATGAACAAGTGCGACCATCCGACCCTGGACCCGCTGGAGCTCTTGGACCGCATCGAGCGGGAGCTTCAGCTCCACACCGTGCCCATGAACTGGCCTTTGGGCACGGGGCAGGACTTCCGGGGCGTCTTCGACCGGGCGAAGAAGGAAGTGCATCTTTTCGAGCGCGTTCAAGGCGGCGCTTTCCGCGCCCCCGTCACCGTCGCGGATTTGTCGGACCCTTTGGTGAAAGGCGTCATGGACCCCGCCGCCTACGCCAAGACCGTTGAGGAACTGGCCATGCACGACGGCGCGGGGGCGGCCTTCGACCCCGGCCAGGTGTTCGCCGGGGACATGACGCCGGTGTACTGGGGCAGCGCTCTGAACAACTTCGGCGTCCAGCTTTTGCTCGACGGGTTCCTGGCCCACGCGCCCGCGCCCGGGCCGCGCCGCTCCACGAACGGTTCCGTCTCCCCGGAGGGGGAACTGTTCTCCGGATTCATCTTCAAGATCCAAGCCAACATGGACCCCCGCCACCGGGACCGGGTGGCTTTCCTTCGGGTGTGCTCGGGCCGTTTCCAGCGCGACATGCCTGTGACCCACGTTCCGACGGGGCGCCGCTTGAAGCTCTCCAATTCGCATAAGCTCTTCGGCCAGGACCGGGAGATCTTGGAGGAGGCTTGGCCGGGGGACGTGATCGGCCTGGTGGGACACGAGGGCTTCCGCATCGGCGATACGCTGGCCGAGGACCCGTCGGTCGTGTTCAATGATATCCCGAAGTTTTCGCCGGAGTGTTTCGCGTTCCTGCACAATCCCAATACCGGCAAGTACAAGCAATTCCGCACGGGTTTGGAGCATCTCCTGAACGAAGGTCTCGTCACGGCCCTGTATATGAAGAACAACCCCAACCCGACGCCCCTCCTGGCCGCCGTCGGTCCTCTCCAATTCGAAGTGGTCCAATACCGGCTGGAATCCGAATACGGCGCCGAAAGCCGTTTGGAGCCGGCCTCCTGGGTGCTCGCCCGCTGGATCGCCGACCCGGCGACGGACGTGGACTCCCTCGCTCTTCCGTCGGGAGTCGGCGTGGCCCGCGACGCCCGGGACCGGACGGTGCTCTTGTTCCCCAACGACTGGTCCCTGCAATACTTTGAAAAACGCCATCCCGGAACGGCCCTCTTTGCTTTTCCGCCGACGGAGCAGGAAGCCGTTAAATAGATGACTTATTTTGTCGGGTTTAATAAAATGGGAGTGTCATGAGCGACCTTTCTTCCGATATCGTCTCCGCGGCCCGTCGGGGTCCCGCTTCCAGGCCGGCCGTTCCGCCGAACCTGTCGAAGGTCCGCAACGTCGTCGCGGTGGGCTCCGGCAAGGGCGGCGTGGGCAAATCGACCGTCACCGTCAACCTGGCCGTCGCCTTGGCGCGGCGCGGGGCCAAGGTGGGCGTTCTGGACGCCGACGTCTACGGACCCAGCCAGCCTGGGCTCTTAGGGGCGGGGACTTTGAAGGCGGAATCGTCGTCGGAAATTCTGGAACCTCTTGAAGCCTACGGGGTGCGGTTCATGTCCGTGCAATCGCTGATCCCCCGGGACGCTCCGGTGGTTTGGCGGGCGCCCATGGCGGTCAAGCTCCTCCAAGATTTCATCGCTCACGTCGCTTGGGGGGAATTGGATTACTTGCTGATCGATCTTCCTCCCGGCACCGGCGACGTGCAGCTCACCCTCATTCAGACGGCGCCCATTACCGGCGCCATCGTGGTCACCACTCCCTCCGACGTCTCGCTCGAAGACGCGCGCAAGGCCGTGCACATGTTCCGCCAGGTTCGCGTCGAGGTGCTCGGCATCGTCGAGAACATGAGCTACCTGATCTGCCCGCACTGCGCCCAGCGCGTGGACGTCTTCAGCTACGGCGGCGGCCAGCGCACCGCGGCGCAGATGGGCGTCCCGTTCCTCGGCGAGGTGCCGCTCGATCCGGAAGTGCGCATCGGCGGCGATACGGGCGTCTCGGTGGCTCTCCGCTCGCCCGACGACCCGCACGCGGCCGCCTTCTACGCCCTCGCGCGCAACACGCTAGCCCGCATCGCCGAGACCGGCGCGCCCCGCGGCCCCAGCATTGAAGTGGCCGATTAGGCCGCCGGCGGCGCCTCGGTCTTCTTCTTGCAGATCAGGTTGTCGACCGCACAGACGCCCGGCCCGGCCAGCGCCAGCGCCACGTTGGCCACCAGCAGCGTCAGCGCGTACTCGCAGCCGGTCGGCAAGAAGAACCCGTTCTTCGCATGCACCGCCAGCACCGCCACCGCCATGTTGATCGCCAGCAGGATGGCCGCCCAGCGCGTGCCCAGCCCGAAGAACAGCGCCAGGCCTCCCAGAAGCTCCACGAACGTCACCAGCGGCCCCGCAACGCCAGGCAGCGGTATCCCCATGTGCGCGAACGCCCCGCTCACCCCGGCCAGGCCGTACACGAACAGCTTCTGATACCCGTGGGCCATGAATACCACGCCCACCATCATGCGCAAGGCGGCAAGGCCCGCGCCCCGGCAGCCGCAACTTTCTCCATGACACATAATTCCCTCCCCGTCGCTCAATCCTACCGCCGCACCAATCCCTCCGGTCAAGCTCCCAATCTAGCGTAGTCTCCAGGAACTGGCCCGCGTTTTTCACACGAGGCACACGGTAACGCCGGCGGTCTTGCCGCCGGTGTATTCCCAGATCGGCCGCTCTGCCGGGTTCGCATCGAGTCCGCCGGCCAAGCGCAACGAGGTATTCAAGAGGAAGGTTGTTAGCCCGCTCTATTCACGCGCATTCGTCGTCCGACGCAGGAGATGCCCGTGGATACGAGGCGCGCGGTAGCGCCGGCGGTCTTGCCGCCGGTGTATTCGCATCGAGTCCGCCGGCCAAGCGCAACGAAGTAGACATGGGCATATCGTGCGTCGCCGTCGCGGGCTACCGCCCCGTCAGCGCCGCGTGCAGGTAGTCCCTGTGCAGCCGCGCGATCACATCCACCTTGATCTGCTTCGGGCACACCGCCTCGCACTCCCCGATGTTGGTGCAGTGGCCGAAACCCTCCTTGGTCATCTGCACCGCCATCGCGATGGCCCGCCGGTCGCGCTCGGGCTCGCCTTGCGGCAGCCGGCCCAGGTGCGCGATTTTGGCCCCGGTGAATAGCGCCGCCGAACCGTTGGGACACATGGCCACGCAGGCTCCGCAGCCGATGCAGGCGGCCGCGTCCATGGCCAGCTCGGCCCGCTCCTTGGGAATCGGGATGGAGTTCGCTTCCGGCGCGCTGCCGGTTCGCACCGACACATAACCGCCCGCCGCGATGATGCGGTCGAAGGCGCCGCGGTCCACCACCAGGTCCTTGATCACCGGAAACGCCCGCGCCCGCCACGGCTCCAGGTACAACTCGTCGCCGTCCTTGAAGTAGCGCATGTGGAGCTGGCAGATGGTGGTGCCGCGCCGGGGCCCGTGCGCCACGCCGTCGATCATGAATCCGCACATACCGCAGATGCCCTCGCGGCAATCGTGGTCGAAGGCGATCGGCTCCTCTCCCTTGGCGATCAACCCTTCGTTCACCACGTCCAGCATCTCCAGGAACGACATGTGCTCGCTGACGCCCGTCGCCTCGTAGCGCACCATACGGCCCGGGTCGCTCGAGTTCTTCTGCCGCCACACGTGCAGAGTGAGGTTCATTTGTAGCTCCGTTGCGCGGGAAGCACGTACTCGAATTGCAGGGGTTCCTTGTGCAGGGCCGGGGCCTTCCCCGCGCCCTGGAACTCCCACGCCGCCACGTCGGAGTACTCGGCGTCGTTGCGCAGCGCCTCGCCCTCCGGGGTCTGGTACTCTTCGCGGAAATGGCCGCCGCAGCTCTCGTTGCGCTCCAGCGCGTCCCGGCACATCAGCTCGGCCAGTTCCAGGAAATCCGCCACCCGGCCGGCCTTCTCGAGCGACTGGTTGAACTCCTCTCCCTGGCCCAGCACGCGCACGTCCTTCCANNTCTTCCCAAACCACCCCGCCCAGCTCGCGGTGGAAGGAATCCACCGACCGCGTGCCCCGGATATCCAGCAGGCGCCTGGTGTTCGCGGCCACCTCGGCCTCGGCGGAGCGGAACGCGGCGTGGCCGGCATCCATCTTCTCGAGCTTCGCCGTCGCCAGGTAGTCGCCGATGGTGCACGGCAGGATGAAGTAGCCGTCCGCCAGGCCCTGCATGAGGGCGCTGGCGCCCAGCCGGTTAGCCCCATGGTCGGAAAAGTTAGCTTCCCCGATCACATACAATCCGGGAACGGTGCTCATGAGGTTGTAATCCACCCACAGCCCGCCCATGGTGTAGTGGCTGGCCGGATAGATCCGCATGGGCGCCGTGTACGGGTCCTCGTCCGTGATCCGCGCGTACATCTCGAACAGGTTCCCATACCGCTCGTCGATCACCTCGCGGCCCAGCCGCTGCAGCGCGCTCCGGAAATCCAGGTACACCCCGTAGCCGCTCGATCCGACGCCGCGCCCTTCGTCGCACACCGCCTTCACGTTGCGCGAGGCCACGTCCCGCGGCACCAGGTTGCCGTACGCCGGGTACTTTCGCTCCAGGAAGTAGTCCCGCTCGTCCATGGGAATCTCGCCCGGCGGCCGCGTGTCGCCCTTCCGCTGGGGCACCCAGATGCGGCCGTCGTTNNCGGATGGATCTGCGTGAAGCACGGATTGGCGAACAGCGCGCCACGTTTGTAGGCCCGCCAGATGGCGGTCGCATTGCATCCCTTGGCGTTGGTGGACAGGTAGTAGACGTTGGAGTAGCCGCCCGTAGCCAGCACCACCGCGTCGCCCACGTGCGATTCGATCTGGCCGCCGATCAGATCCCGCGTCACGATCCCGCGCGCCCGTCCGTCGATCTCGACCAGGTCCAGCATCTCGTGCCGCGTGTGCATCGCCACCTGCCCGGCCGCCACCTGCCGCAGCAGCGCCTGGTAGGCCCCCAGCAGCAATTGTTGCCCCGTCTGGCCGCGCGCATAAAAGGTGCGCGAAACCTGCGCGCCCCCGAACGAGCGGTTATCCAGCGTTCCCCCGTATTCGCGCGCGAACGGCAC
>PMLF01000005.1 GCA_003158755.1 Elusimicrobiota bacterium
CCATCGGCGGAGTGTGGTCGTTAGTGAGGGTGAAAGGGTTTACGGAAGCGAAACCCTTGTTCCCTTTTCCGTCCAAGGCGACAACGTCGAGCTCATACTGTCCATTGGAAGACGAAACGGAATTCCAAACCACCGTGTAAGGGGCGGCGGTCATGGTGGATTCAAATACGCTCGTCCCTGGCTGGGAAAGGTTGAACACTTCGACATAAACGCTGGAGACGCCAGAAATCGTGTCCGAGGCATTGATGACCAGGCTCACGTTCCCTTGCACCGTTTGGTTGGCGACCGGGGAGACTACGCTGACCGTCGGCGGANNGTTCCACGTCGCCTGATACGGCGGCGCGGTCACCGTGGACGAGAACACGGGGCCCGATGGGCCCCCGACTTCAAAGTAAACCGACTGAACACCCGAAATCGTGTCTGATGCGACGGCCGTGAACGTTACGCTGTCCCGCACCACGGCTCCGTTGGCCGGGGAGGTCAGGCTGACCGTCGGAGGATAAACGTCGTTGTCCAAGGTGATGGAGGCGGACGACGTAGAATACCCCACGTTACCCTTGTTGTCCACCGCGCGGGTCATGACCCAATACGTCCCGTTCGCCGAGGCCCCGGCGTTCCAGATCGCCTGGTACGGCGCCGCCGTCACCGTCGACGTGAACACGGCATTGTACGGCGGGAAGTTCTGCGAAACCATAAACGTCACCGACTGGACGCCCGAAATCGTGTCCGTCGCGACGGCCGTGAACGTCACGCTGTCCCGCACGGTCGCCCCGTTCGCCGGGGACGTCAGGCTGACCGTCGGCGGATAAACATCGTTGTCCAGCAAGATCGACACCGGCGACGTCGAATACCCAACGTTGCCCTTGTTGTCCACCGCTCGGGTCATGACCCAATACGTCCCGTTCGCCGAGGCCCCGGCGTTCCAGGTCGCCTGGTACGGCGCCGCCGTAACCGTCGACGTGAACACGGTATTGTACGGTGGGAAGTTCTGCGAAACCATAAACGTCACCGACTGGACGCCCGAAATCGTGTCCGTCGCAATCGCCGTAAACGTGACGCTGTCCCGCACGGTCGCCCCGTTCGCCGGGGACGTCAGGCTGACCGTCGGCGGATAGACGTCGTTGTTCAGGTTGACCCTCACCATGTTCGACGAAATGCCCACGTTGCCCTTGTTGTCCACGGCGGTGGCCATCACGTAGTAACTTCCATTCGTGTTTGATCCGGCGTTCCAAGCGGCTTTATAGGGCGGGGTGGTGACCGTGGACGCGAAGACCGTGCTGTACGGGGAAAAAGATTGCTGTACCGCAATATAAACCGATTTCACCCCCGATATTGTGTCCGAAGCGTTGGCCACCAGTTGAACGGTATCCCGGACGGTCGCCCCATCCGTCGGCGACGTGACTGAAACCGTCGGCGGATCGAAGTCGTCGTTGTTCAGGGTAACCATTACCGGTCCCGAGGAAAACCCCACGTTCCCCTTGTTGTCCACCGCGTGAACCGTGACGTAATACGACCCGTTAGGCGAGGACGCGGCATTCCAAACAGCTTGATACGGTGGAGCGGTAACCGTGGAGGTGAAAACGAGGTTCATCGGCTGATTAAACGGAGAAACTTCGAAGATCACCGACCGGACGCCCGATAGCGCGTCTGCCGCGTCCGCCGCGAGTTGAACCGAACCGTGGACCAAAGCCCCGTTCGTCGGCGACGTCACAGAAACCGTCGGAGGATCGGAGTCGTCGTTGTTTAAAGTGATTGTCACCGGAACCGGGCTGAATCCCACGTTGCCCTTAATGTCCACTGCTGTGGCCACGACGTAATAGGACCCGTTCGTCAAAGCCCCGGCTTCCCACGTGGCTTGGTACGGCGGAGCGGTAACCGTGGAGGAAAAGACGGTGGTGAAAGGATATGCGGCGGACTGAACCTGAATGTTAACGGACTGCACGCCGGAGATCGTGTCAGTGGCGTTGGCCACGATGGAGACGGAACCCCGGACGACCGAGCCGTTAAGCGGAGTCGCCACGCTCACCGTCGGCGGCGTCGTATCCTCTCCGAAAGCGCGGACAGACCAAGCGGAGGTAATCGCCAGAGCGGAGGCCAGCAGAAGAGTCTTTTTCATTTTACCGCTCCCCGGCGCCGAAGCGCATGGTCATTTGGAGTTGATGGGTGGAACCGGCCGAGGCCGAAAGAGCTCGCGGAATAAGGAAGGCATAATCCAGTGAGACAGGTCCACGGCGCAACCCCAGGCCGGTAGAATACCGGTCCGAGTTGGCGCCCGCGCGCAGGAAAAACGGGGTCGGCCCGCCGAAAGATTTTTCGAGGCCCAAGCCGGGGCGGAAAGCGCTGGAGGATCCGTCAGCCTGAGCGCCGAAGAAAAGGTCGCCCGAGGCGGTGAGGCCCATGGAAGGCAAGTTGCAGGACAAGCCGCTTTGGACTTGCCGGGGCAGCCGATCGCTTCCCGCCAAACCCACGTCGGCCCGGCGTACGTTTCGAACGGTGACGCCGGCGTCCAAGGGCCCGGCGACGGTCAAGGCCAGGGAGACGTCCGCGTCGTAAGCGGTCCGGGACGTTCCGGTCCGGAAAACCGGGTCGTTCTGGGCGAGGGCGTCGCCACCGATGGAATATTTGTGGTCGAGGCGTTTAAGGGCGGCGCCAGCGCGCACCCGCCCGTTCATGAGGGAAACGCCATAGGCGGCGGAATAAGTGGTTTCCTGGAGGGATCCCTGAGCCTGGAAACTGGCGACTCCGGCTCCCACGACGCCCCATTGGGTAGGAACGGCCAGGGAGAAGGTTCCCACGCCGAAATCGGTCCCCTCGATGCCCGCGAAGGGTTTGGCGTACATAAAGGATGTCTCGGAGGTTTTGCTGCGGGCGATGGCGCCGGGGGATTCGAAGAGGTCGGCGGCGCCCCGTTCGGTGGCGGTGGCCGCGTTGCCGAGCGATGCGGAGCGCGCGCTGGACAAGTCCGACTGAAAGGCGGCCCCCGCGGGAGAGGCAAGCAACAAGAACAGCGGCCATGCTTTCGGGGTCATGGGGTCCTCTCTTAGGCCGAATCTGAAAGTGTGTGCCGATTGAAGAAATGCGGGAATACTACGGGAAACGGAAGGAATCATATCAGAGAATATTGAAATCTGGAATAACAAAATTGGGCGAATTCGGCGGCAATCAATTCCCGGTTTTAGGAGGAGGGGAGGCTTCGATTTCTTTCTTCAGGGAGCGGGATTTTTCGAAAAGGGCGTTGTAGTCCAATCCAGCTTCTTCGGCCAAACGGCGGAGGGGCGTCCCCCGCTCCCGCTCTTTCACGAGCTGATCCCACGGCTTCTTCGAGGCGGAGGAAATGGCGAAGAAACTGAGGACCTCGGTCTTGCCGAATCCCCTATGGCGAAGGTCACGGACTTTTTCCATGGGGACGTTCAAATGGCGGGCGGCTTCAACGGAAAACGCCTCCGCCGAGACGGGGGCGGTCGAAACCTCGACGGCGTCCGGCTCGTCGGGAAACCCCGCGACCGAGAGCGGCGCGAAGGCCAGCGCGAGAAACACGAACCGCTTCACGGATTTTCCTCTTCCCCGGCGGGGTGGGTCGGGGACGGCTTCTCTCCCTGAATGTAGGAGGTTTGAATGACGGGATGCTTTTCGGGGTTGCCCGATTCTTCGGCGCGGAACGCCAAGAAGGTCCGGTTCCCCCTCACGCGAGAGATGGGCAAGGGTGTCCAGCGCACTTTGACGGCGAAGGAAGGCGTTTTCCGTGTCAATACAAATGTCGATGAGGAAACTTCCAAGTCCGGCGCCGCGAAGAGCCTCACGTTGACGGGTCCCGCCGGCAGCGTTCCGCGGAAAGTGACCGTGGCGATCATAACCTCGGCGGGCCTGGCGGTCTCCGGCGCCTCCAGAGCGACGTCGAAAGGAAGGACGCCGTTCATTCGGCGAACTTCCGTGATGGCGTAGCCGGCCGCCATCATCCACTCCATCGTCTTATACGGCCCCATCCGCTTGCCGTTGGTAAGCATGCGGTGGAGGTCGTGAATGAAGATGCCCCGGACCGGCTTGCGGTCGGTGTGGAAGCTCCGGACGGCCCTTAAGATCCGGTCCGCGTAGGACTCCGGCCCGGACGGATTCAACGTTTTCTGATGGAGGAACCAGTCCGTCTGGTTTCCGACGATCAAGTTCAACTGGTCCCGCCGGGTGTAGGCCCCCCAGTGACTCACGAGGCCCTGGAACATTTTCTCGTCGGCCTCGTAGAGCATAACGGCGTCCACGTCCAGACCGGCGTCGCGCATCATGCAAGGGACCTGCCCGTGCTCCCAGCCTTTGTTCCAGGACAGAGTGAAAGCCCAAAAAATCTTCGAGTGTCCCAGGGCCTGCGTGATGGAACGGACGATCTCGGCGGTGCGGTGGGCGCGGTACCAAAACCACTGGTCGCTCAAG
>PMLF01000353.1 GCA_003158755.1 Elusimicrobiota bacterium
GCTCGTGCTGAGCCCGTCGAAGCATGAGCCATCGTCGCGGAAGGTCGCTCACCCTTCGACAAGCTCAGGGTGAGCGGGGTTTTCTGGATAGACTCTTAGACCCGCCCCTGCGAAAGAGACAGAATAAATCAGATCCAACTTCGCACGGTAGAATTAACCAAATATAAGGGAAACGAATGACGCACGCGTCGACTGGCACTCACGATTACTCCTCGTTCCTTGGATCGGCCGCGGGGAAACAATGGGAAAAACTGGGGAGCCGCCGGCGGGCCGGGGTTTGCGCGCCATTGTTTTCCCTTCGCTCGAAGAAGAGCATCGGGGTGGGGGAATACACCGACCTGCCCCTCTTGGCGGATTGGTGCCGCTCGACGGGGCAGTCCATCATTCAGCTTTTGCCTTTGAACGACGTGGGGTTCGATTTCGCGCCTTACAGTTCACAGAGTTCCTTCGCTTTGGAACCGCTCCATTTGTCGCTGGAGCGATTGAAGGGAGTGAAGGCGTCGAGTTTTGAAAAAGACCTCGCCGCGCTCCGCCGCCGGTTTCCCGTCGCGCCCCGGGTTGATTATGGGATTAAATCGGCCAAGCTGGAAATTTTGTGGCGGATGTTCGAATCCTCGCGGCCCCACGAGGAACCGGCGTTTCTGGCGTTCCAGCGTCAAGAACGCTTTTGGCTGAGGGACTACGCTCTTTACAAAACGGTGAAGGAGCGCCGGGGACAGAGTTCCTGGGAATCCTGGGACCCGCCGCTCCGCGACCGGAACGCCGCCGCCTTGGACGCTTTCGAGAAGGAAAATTCATCGACGGTCCTCTTTCATCAATGGCTCCAATGGCAGTCCTTCGAACAACTCCACGAATCCCACCGGAGCTGTCACGCGAAAGGCGTTTACCTGATGGGGGACCTTCCTTTCCTGGTGGCGCGGGATTCCGCCGACGTTTGGACGTTTCAAGACTGCTTCAAGCGGAACCTTTCGTCGGGGGCGCCGCCGGACCTTTACTTCGCGGGCGGGCAGCGGTGGGGAATGCCTCCTTACGATTGGGAACGGGTCGCGGCGGATGACTGGCGGTACCTGATTCAGAAACTTAAATGCGCGGAGCGATACTTCGACCTCTTCCGGGTGGACCACGTTATCGGCGTGTTCCGTCTCTACACCATCGCCCTTTCCGAGCCGTCGGAAACCCTGGGATCGAACGGACGCTTTGATCCCGCCGACAAATCCAAGTGGGAAGAGCACGGTCGGCGGATTCTCCGGGTGATGTTGGACAACACCTCCATGCTGCCCTGCGGCGAAGATTTAGGCGTGGTGCCGCCCTGTTCCGACAAGGTCTTGGCGGAATGGGCGATCCCGGGGTTGGACGTTCAGCGATGGCGGCGGGACTGGGACGGGGACGGATCCTTCAAGGCGCCTGGCGCGTACCGGCTCAACTCCGTGGCGGTGGTGTCCACCCACGACATGTCCATCTTCGACGCCTGGTGGCGGGACGAGGTCGGCACCGTCGATGAAATGCTCTTTAAGAAACTGTGCGCTAAATACCATTTGAACGCGGACGAGTTGATCCCCCGACTCTTCATTCCGGCGCTTTCCCGAGGCGGGCGGCTGCGCTGGCGGGCGGACGCCAACAAGGGGAATTTTTTGTGGACCCTTGGTCGGCCGGAGAACGATGTGAAGGAATTGGTGGACGCCCACCGGAGCACGTTCACGGAGCGGGAACTGTTTTGGCGTTTCGTCGGCATGGAAGGCCATCCGACCGACGAGCCATCGGCGGAATTGCGGACCCGGGCGCTGGCCAAGGCGTCGGAGAGCACGGCGGTCTTCAGCATTCAGTTGATTCAGGATTACTTGTCCGTCGGGGGATGTCTTCCGGGCGATCCCGCCGTATGGCGGGTGAACATGCCGGGGTCTTGGGGGGCTTACAATTGGTCTTGCGTCCTGCCGGTTTCGTTGGAAGAGTTGGCGTCGCTGCCTTTCAACGAGCGTTTGCAGGAGCTTCACCGACATACCGGCCGTGCATAAGGAGGAAAGTAATATGAGACGGACTTTGTTTTTCTTGGTTTTCGCCGCGCCCGCGTTGTTGCGGGGGGACCCTCCTTGCCCGCCGAACGAGGCCTGCAGCGGCGCTCCGGCCGTCCTTGTTTCTTCTTCGACGTCGTTGACGGGTCCCTTATCGTTTTCAACGACGACGACGTCCGTTTCCCTATCGTCCTCTTCGTTCCATGTTTCGTCGTCGTCCGCGCCGGCGGTTTCGACCGGAACGGCTCCGGACGTGGTGCTTTCGCCTTCCAAGCTCCAGATCGTTACCGCCCGATATCCTTCCGGCGAGCTCTTGGCCGAGCGGCGGATGTACGCCGGGAAGTTGGAAGGCGTCACGAAGGAGTACTACAAGAACGGCCAGGTCGTGAACGAGTGGAACTACAGCGACGGCATCCTCCACGGAGAGAGCCGGTCTTTTTACCGCACCGGCGATCTGAAAACCCTTTGGCATTACAAAAAGGGGAAACTGAACGGCGACGTGAAATATTATTTGCCTCACGACCTTTTGCAGGCGGTCGAAACTTATAAGGACGGCGTCCTCCTACGCCGAAAGGAAATGGAAAAGCCGTAATCGTTCACGGGGTCGATCAACTTTCGACGGAAGCTCTCTGGTTGGGGACGGGTTTTAGACCCGCCCCTACGATTAAGAGATGGGAACGGCCTAAGTATAGAATCAACTCCCGCGACACTTTTTCCGCCCATCCAACGTCCAAAGCGCATATGAATAAAACCTCTTCATTATTTCTCGCATCGATCCTCATGGGTTCCAGCTGTTTCGCCGCCGGGCGCGTGCTGACGCTTCCGGAGGCGTTCTCGTTGGCGTTGAAACAGAGCGAGGCCATCGCCCAAAGCGCCGCCACGGCCGACGCGGCGCGCGCCCGAGTGGACGAGCTCACCGCGGCCGTCCTGCCCGTCTTTTCGCTGAACGCGTCGGAATTGTTGGAAGGGGTTCCGGCCGACGTGGCCCGGCGGGACACTCCGACGGTAGGAGTGTCCGTTCATCAACCGCTTTTCTCTGGTTTCAAGGAATTTTCCGCCCTGAAAGCCGGACGTTCCATGTCCCGGTCCGCGGCCCTGGATTTGCTGCGAGCCGAGCACCTGCTTTATCAAGACGTCGCCCAGGCTTTTCTGCAGGTGGCTCAACTTCAAAAAGATGAAGAAACCCGCGCGGCCGTTTTGAGCATTACCCGCGACCAGCAGAAGGAAATTCAACAGAGGGAGCACATCGGCCGATCCCGAAAGAGTGAACGGTTGTCGGTGGAGGCCTTGGTGGCGAACCTGGAGGCAACCCTGGTGGACGAACATCGCCAGGAACGCCAAGCCCAACGCGAGCTGAGATTTCTCACCGGGTTGAAAGAGGACGTCACCGTCCAGGTGCCGGACATTCCAACGACGCCGTCGTTGGAAGACGCTTTGAAGCGCGCCGCCGGACGGCCCGACGTTTCCGCCCGACGCATGGATTTTGAGGGCGCGGGGTTTACGCTGGACGCCGCCCGTCGGGATTATTGGCCCACGATCACTTTGGACGGCGATTCCTATTTGTTGCACACGGGGACTCTGAAGAACGTCGATTGGGACCTGCTTTTCGCGGGCCATTGGGCTTTTTACCGCGGCGGAGCTTGGAAGGCGCGCCGCAATGAGGCCGCGGCGGCTCAGCGCGGTGCTCGGGCCGCTTACGAATTGGCCCAGCGGCAATCCGCCCTTGAGGTTGAAACGGCTTACGACACGCTGAAAACCACGTTGGAAGAAATCCCCGTTTGGGTGAAGGCTCAGTCCCTTTCCGACGCGAACGCCAAAGCCCAGACCGAGGATTACCGTCGGGGTTTGGTGAACAACCTCGACGTCCTCACCGCCTTGGAAAGCCTCCAGCAAGCCGGTCTGCAGGTGGAAGTGTCCCGTTTGCAGGCCGTCCTCGCCGACGTTCAATTGCAAGTGGCCACCGGCGACGTCCCCGTTCCATAAGGAAAACCTCATGACTCTCTCCGACCTGTCCATAAAAAACCCCGTTTTCGCCTGGATGTTGATGATCGGGCTGATCAGTTTCGGCTGGATCGGCTTCCACCGGATGGGCATCAGCCAACTCCCCGACGTGGACTTTCCCATCGTCAGCGTTACCATCACTTGGGAGAACGCATCGCCCGAGATCATGGAAACCCAGGTGGCCGACCCCGTCGAGGACGCCGTCATGAGCTGCGAGGGGATCCGCGACATCACCTCCACCTCGAGCCTGGGCCAGACGAGGGTCGTCATCGAGTTCGACCTGAGCCGCAACATCGACGTGGCTCTGCAGGACGTCCAGGCCCACATCGCCCAGGCCCAGCGTAACCTGCCGGCCCAGATCGACCCGCCCATCGTCCAGAAAACCAACCCCGAGGACCAGCCGATCATGTTCCTGGCCTTGACGACCAAGCCGGGATCCAAGACCTCTTTGCTGGACCTTTGCCGTTACGTCAACGAACACCTGAAAGACGAAATCGCCATGACCCCCGGCGTGGGCGACATCCGCCTGGGCGGCTACGTGGACCCGAACCTTCGCGTGTGGCTGGACGCGGACAAGATGGCCTCGCGGCAGATTACCGTCGAGGACGTTTTGAACGGGATCAACGAAGAGCACGCCGACGTGCCCTCGGGCTACATCGACAACGGACCCAAGGAGTTCAACGTCCGCGTTTACGGGGAAGCCTATTCCCCCGAGGAATTTTCCAAGCTCATCATCCCCACGCGAGTGCGGGGCCAGGCCAGCTACAAGTCGTTCCGGTTCGGGGAAATTGCCCAGGTGGAGGACGGCTTGAACGACGTCCGCCGCATCTCCCGCGTCATGGGGGAGAAGGCCGTCGGATTGGGCGTGATCAAGCAGCGCGGCACCAACGCCGTGGCCGTGGCCGACGCCGTCATGAAACGCATTAAGGAGATTCAGCCGCTCCTGCCAAAGGGGATGGACATTCAATTGCTGGCGGTGTTCGACACGACGGAGTTCATCCGGCAGTCCGTCCATGAGCTGGACAACGAGCTGATGCGGTCGGTCATTCTGACGTCGCTCGTCTGCCTGCTCTTCTTGGGTTCATGGAGCGCGACCTTGAACGTCCTCCTGGCCATTCCCACGTCCATCATGGGGACTTTCATCGCCCTTTATTTTTGCGGGTTCACCATCAACAGCTTCACGATGCTGGGGTTGTCCATGGTCGTGGGCATCATCGTGGACGACGCCATCATGGTGCTGGAGAACATCAGCCGCTACCGCGAGGAGGGGATGACGAAGGTCCACGCGGCCCTCGTCGGAGCGAGGGAAATCACCTCGGCGGCCATGGCGGCCTCCATCGCGATTCTGGCCATCTTCCTGCCCGTGGTCTTCATGCAGGGAATCGTCGGAAAATTCTTTTTCCAGTTCGGCGTCACGATTTCGGTGGCGGTTCTGATCTCTTTGCTGGAAGCCCTCACGATCGCCCCCATGCGCTGTTCGCAATTCCTTGAAATCGTCCGCAACAACGCCGTGACCCGCGGAGTGGATAATTTTATGAACTCCCTGCGGGACTCCTACCGACGGGGATTGCAGCGGTGCTTGAACTGGCCCAAGGTTGTGCTGATTTCGGCGGTCCTCGTTTTCGGAAGCTCCCTTTACCTGGCCAAGATTCTGAAGAAGGAGTTCATTCCCTCGCAAGATCAAAGCCGTTTTCTGGTCTTGATCACCAATCCTTTGGGCGTTTCTCTGGACTTCACGGACAAGATGTCCCAAACGTATTTTGAGCCATGGCTCAGATCCCAGCCCGAGGTCGACGAATACTTCGCCAACGTCGGTGGATTCCAGGGCGGCCAGATCAACACGGAAAGCATCTACCTCACGATGAAGCCGCGGGACAAACGGCCGAAGGTCGGGGGGCATCGGGAGACCCAGCAGGAGTTCATGAACAAAGTGCGAACGCAGTTTTCCGCCGTCCCCGGCGTTTTGCGCGTTTCGATCATGGATTTTTCCCAGACGGGTTTTTCCGCCCAGCGGGGCTATCCGGTCCAATTCATGGTGCAGGGGCCGGACTGGGACAAGCTGGCCGATCACGCCCACACGATCATGGACAAGATGAAGGCGTCGGGACTCATGACTGACGTTGACACCGACTACAACCCCGGCATGCCCGAAATCCAGGTGTTCCCCGACCGGGAAAAGTCCGACGCGCGCGGAATCACGTCGCTCTCCATCGGCACGACCATCAACGCCATGTTCGGCGGGTTGAAGGCCGGCAAGTACACCGGACGGGGCAAACGCTATGACGTCCGCGTCCGGCTGGCCGAAGCCGACCGGACCACGCCGAAGGACCTTTCCAAGATTTGGGTGCGCAACAACTACGGGGAGGTGGTGCGCCTCTCCGACGTCGTCAGATACGAGACCAAGCCGGCTCTCTTCGCCATCACGCGCTACAACCGTCAGCGGTCCATCACGATCTATGCCAACCCGGCCAAGACGTCGTCTCAGGGAGAGGCGTTGAAGAAGGTCCGTGAAATCGCGAAAGAGGTCCTTCCGGACGGCTACAACATTTTGGAGACGGGAAACGCCCAGCTCATGCAGGAGTCTTTCCAGAATCTCATACTGGTCCTGGTTTTGGGGATCTTCGTCGCCTACATGGTGCTGGCCACTCAGTTCAATAGCTTCCTTCATCCTGTGACGATCCTCATGGCCCTACCCTTCAGCGTTACCGGGGCTTTCATGGCTCTGGCGATCACCCACAAGAGCCTGAACATCTACAGCATGATCGGGCTGATCCTGCTNNCTTGTGGACTTCACCAACGAGCGCCGCAAAAAATTGGGGCTGTCGCTGCGTGAGGCGCTTTTAGACGCATGCCCCGTGCGGTTGAGGCCCATCATCATGACGTCGACGGCCACCATCGCGGGGGCCCTGCCTATTGCGCTGGCGACAGGCGCGGGTGCCGAACTGATGGTCCCCATGGCGGTCGCGGTCATCGGCGGCGTGGCGTTGTCCACGTTTCTGACGTTGTTCGTCGTTCCCTGCTTCTACGAGCTCATGAGCCGTTTCGAGAACCACTCCCACGATGCCGAATTGAAAGAAGCCCTTAAATTGTTGGGCGAGATGCCCGTCGAAACAAAATCGTGAGATCTCGTATCCTGTTCTACGCATTGCTCTTCCTATTTGGGACGGCGACCTACACGGCGTCCGCCGCCGTTCGCATCATCGAAATAAATATCCGTGAGAACGACTTCAACTACAACACCGGCAGCGCCGCGACCCGTTTCCTGCGCCGAAAAACCTCTTGCCGTCCTGTCCAGTCCGTCGACGCTTGACGATCCCGTTTGGCCGCCCTTCGCTGACTTTGTATAATCCCATGTTCTTAACCTATGGCGGGGTAGCTCAGTTGGTTAGAGCGTAGGATTCATAACCCTAAGGTCGACGGTTCGATCCCGTCCCCCGCTACTATTTGATTTAATTCGAAAAAAGGGGTCCGGTCGCCGACGGCGACGGGACCCCTTTCCTTTCCGTATATCTTTTGTTCCCGTCAATCCGGCAAATAGAAATAGAACGTCGTCCCTTTCTCCGGCGGGCAGTTCGCGCCGATCTTTCCCCCGTGGGCTTCCACCATCCGCCGGGTGATGGCTAGTCCCAGCCCCGTGCTTTTCTCTCCTCCGGTCGGCTGAGCCGAAAGCCTGGCGAAGTCCTGGAACAACCGCTTACGGTCTTCTTCGGAAAGGCCGGGCCCCTGGTCCTCCACCTCCACCCTCCAGCCAGCCGCTTCGCGCCTCGCCCGAATCTGCACCGTCGATTCAGGGGGGGAGAATTTAACAGCGTTGGAAACGAGGTTGTCCAAAATTTGTCTCACCCGAAGCGGATCAGCACGCATATCGCCGGGTGGCGGAGGCTCCGCGACGACCCGCGTTCCCTTAACTGCCGCCAACCGCCCGTGCCTTTCCGCCGTTTCCCGGAGGAGCGACGCCAAGTCGAAGGAAATCGGTTTTAATTCGATCTTGCCCGACTCAATTTTGGCCACGTCCAGGAGGTCGTTCAATAGCGCCAGAGCGTGGCGGCACAAAGCGGCCGACTCGACCAGGAGAGAGCGTTGGGCCGCGGCGTCCAGTTTGTCCCCGCCTTTAATAATGGAATCCAAAACCATCTGGGTGATGCCGACGGGGCTCCGAATGTCGTGGGCAGCGATGCCGAGGAAGGAATTCTTCAAGTCGTTGAGGCGGCTAAGCTCCGCGTTCTTTTTTTCGATCTCTTCTTTTTGCGCGGCCAAACGGTTCGTCCAAAGGCTTTTTTCCACCAACACCGATACATGGGCGGCGATGCGGCTGTAGGTTTCCACGTGCTCGTTTTCGTAGGCGCCTGTTTCCTTGCTGGAAAAAAAGAGGAAACCGACCCGTTTGCCTTCCGCGATAAGAGGGCACGTCAGGGAGGATCGGACCCCTTCCTCCACGACGAGTTTCGTGGATATCGAATCGGGATGTTCTTTCAAGTATTGAGTCAGGTCGTTAAGGACGCGGGGCCGATTAGCGCGGAGGACCCCCTTAAGGCTGCTCCCCGCCATGGAGGCGGCGAATCCAACGAGAAGCTTCACTTCGGGAAGGTCGCTCTTCGCCCACCGGGCGCGAACGACGTCGCCGTCTTCGAGGAGCGCCAGCCCGATCCTCTCGAAGGGAATTGTGCCTTTGAATTCGTTGAAAAGACCGTTCATCACCTCATCCAAGAACCGGCCTTCATTGATGTGGGCGAGGGCGTTCTGAAGTTTCTCCATTAAGCGAACTTCGCGCGCCAGGGCTCCCGAGAGGTTCCTTAAGGCGCGGTCAAGAGGGCGAGGTGGGAGCTCCGATCCGTCCAGGAGACGATGGACTTCCCGAAGACAATCGGAGAGGGGGGGCTCCATTTTTTCATCCATTCATACAATCTTATCAATGACGCCAACTTCGGCAAG
>PMLF01000117.1 GCA_003158755.1 Elusimicrobiota bacterium
GTGCCGCCGTTGCGGCAAAGGCGCACGGACATCCTTCTCCTTGCGGACCACTTCGCCGAAAAGTTCGCGAAGAAGATGAAGAAGAGCATCCGCCGGATATCCACTCCCGTCATCGACATGCTCATGAGCTACCACTGGCCGGGGAACGTCCGGGAGTTGGAGAACGTCGTCGAGCGGGCCGTGATCCTCAGCAACGACGGGGTCATCCACGGGTTCCACCTGCCGCCGACCCTTCAAACGGCGGAGGCCAGCGGCACGTCTCCGCGAGGGAAGATGTCCGCGACCCTGGCGGCCGTCGAGAGGGAAATGATCGCCGAAGCCTTGAAGGCGTCCAAAGGCAACGCCGCCGAAGCGGCGCGCACCCTTGGCGTTACGGAGCGGACGATGGGACTGCGCCTGAAGGAACACAAGATTTCCCCCTCGAGGTTCAAGGAGTAACCATGTCGCCGATGCGCCAAATCCAAGGGGCTCACGCGACGCACGCGTTTCAGGCGCGGCTGGCGGCCGCCCTGGAATGCCGCGAAGGGGATTTCGCCGCGTTCATCCGTTCGATCGAGACCGACCCGCTCTTTCAAAAACTCGCGGCGGGAACCAATCCGTCATCCCATGTCATCCACCGGGTCCGGCGCTCATTCTCCGGCGACAAAGGGTCCGGAGTGGAGTTGAAGGAGGAGTTCACCCCCGAAGCGGGCAATTCGGGCGAGGTGGAAAAGCTTTTGGAGGACCGGGAAGAGATCACGGAGATCATCCGCCGGATCGGAGAAGACAAGTTCCGGACGTATTTCCTCGACCGGGTTGGCGGTTTCTCGACGTTGGAAGCGGCGAAAGCTTGCGGATTGACCGTCGCGGGCGCCCGGGCCCTGGAAGACCTGGTTAATTCGCTGGGCATATTGGAATCCTTCCACACCGCGGCCACCGACGGGGCTCCCTCCGCGGCTGCCCGCCCCCCCGATGAACCCGTTGCGTGCGTCGTCCGCTTGAGGGAAGGCGGCTACCAAATCGTGTTCCGTTCCACCTGCTGGAACCTCGGTTTCTACGAAATCGACCATGAAAAACTGAGGAGGCTCAAGGAAGGGGATGAGTTTTCTCCCACCGACTCGGCCCGTTTGGGGCCTCTCTTGCGGGATATCGAGATCGCCAACCGCCGGAAATCCACGCTTTTCCGCGTCATCGAACAGATCGTGGAGAACCGCAGACCGTTCTTCGATTCCGACGGGAAAACCGCCTCGGGCCCTTGGCGTCAAAATTCCTTGGCGAAAGCGTTGGAAGTCCACCCAAGCGTCGTCTCCCGCGCGGTGGATGGGAGGTCCCTGGAGACACCCTGGGGAGAGAAAATGGCTTTGAAATCGTTCTTCGACGGCGGCGGTGCGCGGGTCCGCGATGCGTTGGATATGATTCTGGAAGAGGAATCAGCCGATCTGAAGAAGGGGGTGCGCCGTCTTCCCCTCGCCGACCGGGAGATCGCCCGAAAACTCTCCGTCCTCGTAGGGCGACGGTTCGCTTCCAACACCATCGCCAAGTATCGAGACCTTTGGGATATCCCGAACTCCTATCGCCGTAAACCAAAATGAGGACTGAGAGGATCAACGCCGACATTCAGGAGGATATATATGAACCGCGAGTCGACTTATCTGAGAGATGGCCAAGGCTATTACCGTACGGCCGTGGGAGCTAAGAAGAGACCGCAAATCTTTACTCCGGAAATCGTCTATAACCTCCTGTCGATGGTCATCGAAAAGTATTTCATGGCCTTTTTTGAGTCCCACCATACCATGGCGGACAACCACACGTTCACCGACCTGATCAACTCGGCGAACCGGATCGCACCCGTTCCGTCGACGCTCATCAACGACCTAAAATCGCTCGAAGTGTTCCAAAACCTTTGCCCGGTTTTCACGGGCTATCAGCGGAGCATCCCCGACGAAGGTCAAATACGGAAGATGTACGAGGTCACCGACCGGGTCATTGAATACTGCGTTCGAAACTAACCTTAGAAAACATATTGTGCTTGAAGGGTGACGGGCCGGTTGGTCTGGTTCGTTTTTACCGCGCTCTTCACGTTGAAGGACCTCACCCGCTGCCGTTCCCAAGAGAGACTGAACGTGATGGCGTCGCCGACCTGTTGCCGGGCCACCACGCCGACGGTCTCCTGCTCGCCGTCGCCTCCCAACCGATAGGTGTTGTGGATGTCCGGATCGTAGAAGTCGTACCGGGCGCCCAAGATCGTGCCCGGGAGAACGGAGTGCGTATAGAGCGCGTAGCCGGCGGCGGCGTCCGCCGTGGCCAGTGGGAGACCCGGGGCGAGGTTGGTCGTGAGGTCCCTTGCCAATATATATTCCCCCCGGAAAACGCCTCCCAGCAGGTCGTAAAAGTTGAGCGCCGCGCCCCAGCGGTCCCGGTCGCCCCTCACCGTGGGGACCGCTGTTTTGGCGGGAGTCAAAATGACGGTCGCCTCTCCCGGGTCTTTCTTCCCGTTTCCGTTGGTGTCCACAAAACCCGTTACCGCGGCGACGGCGGCCGATCCGTTGACCACCTGCCTCCCCTTATATCCGGACAGGGCCACGTCCATGCGGGGAGTGAAGCAGGACCAGCGCAACCGGGCGATGCCGTCCTTGTCGTCATCCGGGTCTTTGTAAGAAAGAGCGGTCGTTGAAGTCCCGGAACCGTTCAGGATCCCCAAGTCGAAGATCAGCGTCCGAGTGAGGCCGAGGGAGGCGTAGGCGCCCTGGTCCCGGTTGCCGGGAAAAAGGATGGCCCAGGCCGCCGGACGCTCGGGCAATTCACGCTGGGTCTCGCTGCGCTCGATTTCGTAACCGAAAGGCCGAAAGAACTGGCCGAAGCGGACGGTCCACCGTTGCCCCTGGTTGGGCAGGACGTACCAATCGAAATAGGCGTCCTTCACCGTGACGCTGTTCTGACCGCCGTCGAGTGAGAACATCAGGCTCCCGTAGTCCGAGGTGTTCTTCAGGTTCAGCCGCGCCAGTTTATCGAACAGGTTGTTGGAGGGCACCGCGGACCGCTGATACACGCCACGAGCTTGGACGTAACCGGTGACGGACGTTTTCTGCATTTGGGTCAGGACGGATTGTATTCCGGAAAGGACGTCCTGCATTTGGAGCTGAGAGGCCTGGAGATCGGACAAGGCCGGTTCTTCACTTCGAACGACAGCCGCCATGAGTAAAGCGGTCACGACCGTCAAAATGGGACGGGGTTTCATTGTGGATTCCTTTTGACTCAGGGATAGACGCGGATGGCGGAGGCTTTGACCGAAACCCAGATCACCGCGCCCGACGCCACGCTCAGTTGTTGCGCGGCGTCGCGCGTGATTTCCGCCGCCATCGGCGTTCCGGCGTCCACAATGACGCGCAGGCGGTCCGTTAGGGGAATGATTTCCCGCACGGTGCCTTGGAAAACGTTTTGAGGGGATCCTCGCGGGGCTTCCGCCGACAAAGACACGTCGGATGGGGCAAAGGCCAGGTGGGCCGAACCGGACAATCCGTCCGCCAAAACGTGGAAGACCGCTCCCTTCGCTCGGGCCTCCTTTAATCCGACTCCTTCCGACAAATCCACTCGATAGAAATTGAGCCCGATCAATTCCGCGACGAAAGGCGAGCGGGGATGGGCGAGCAGTTCCTCCCCCGTCCCCGTTTGGACCACGCGGCCCCCTTCCAGGACGGCGATGCGGTCTCCGAGGACGAAAGCGTCCACGGGATCGTGTGCCACCGCCAGGGCCGGGAGCCCCGCCATTTCCAAGAATCCTTTCATTTCAGCCCTCACCGAGGCCCGCGAGGTCGCGTCCAAAGAGGCGAAGGGTTCATCCAAGAGGAGGAGCCTCGCCCCGGAAGCCAGGGCTCGGGCCAGGGCCGCGCGCCGCCTCTGGCCGCCGGACAACTCCTTCGCGCGGCGGTCCGCCAACTCCGTCAAACCCAGTCGGTCGAGCCATCCGGCGACGATCCCGCTGGTCTCCGCGCGTCCGCGCCCGCGCGCCCGGGGACCGTATTCCGCGTTTTGCCGCACGGTTAAATGAGGAAAGAGATCACCGTCCTGAAACAAGAACCCCACGGACCGCCGTTCCGGCGGAAAATCCAACCCCGCCTCCGTGTCACAAAGGACAACGCCGTCCAACGTGATCCGGCCGCGCTCGGGGCGGAGAAGTCCCGCGATCAGGTTGAGGCAGGTGGTCTTCCCAGCGCCGTTGGGACCCATCAGGACGAGGGTCTCTCCCGGAGCAACGCTCAAAGCGGCTTCGAGAGAAAATCCGCCCATGGAAAGAGCCAGTTCCGCCTTCAGGCCGGTGTCAGTCATGGCGCGGAGAGAAATAGCGGGCGGCGGCCAGGGCTGCCAGCGCCAAAATGAGCGACAGGGTGGAAACGGCCACCGCCGTATCCAGGTCGCTTTCCATGGCGGTCATGACGGCCAGGGAGAGGGTTTGCGTCCGGCCGGGAAAGTTTCCCGCGAACATCATTGTGGCGCCGAACTCCGAAAGTGCCCGCGCCCAAGCCATGACGGTCCCCGCCAGAAGAGAAGGCGCGGACAAAGGGACCGTCACCGTCCAGAAGACGCGCCAGGGCGTGGCGCCCAACGTGCGGGCCGCCGATTCCAGCCGCGGATTCACGGATTCGAACCCGGCGCGGGCGGCCTTGATGAAGAAAGGACAGGCGATGAACACTTGGGCCAGGACGACGGCCACGCCGGTGAAACTGATGTGAATACCTGCTAAATCGAAATATTTTCCGATAAGCCCCCGCCGTCCGAAGGCGAGGAGCAACGCCACCCCCGCGACCACCGGAGGGAGGGTGATGGGGAGGTCCGTAAGAGTATCGAGGAATTGCTTCCCTCGAAATTCAAACCGGGCCAGGAGATAAGCCAGAGGCAACCCTCCGCCGACGCAAAGGATCGTGGCGGCGGCCGTGGTTCGCAGCGTCACCCACAGCGCCCGAAGGGCGAAGGGTGAGTTCAACCCCGCCAGCACACGGGGCCGCAAGCTGAGAAGCAACGCCGCGATCGGAAGCAGGAGAAAAAGCGCCATCGGCGACGCGCCGAGGGCGACCGCTGCCGTCCCCTCACGACGGAGCGGGGAACGGCTCATTTCGGCGGCAGAAAGCCGCTTCCTCTTAAAACGGCTTGACCCCTTTCACCGAGGACCAGGACGACGAACTTCCGAGCGTTATCCGGTGAGGCGCTCTTCTTCAGCACAGCGATGGGATAGGAGGCGACGGCGTTAACGTCCTCGGGAATGTTCAGAACGCGGACCTTATCCAAGGCGGTGGCGGCGTCCGTAACGTAGACGAAACCGGCGTCGGCTTCGCCGAGCACCACTTTCATCAAAACGTTTCGCACGCTGGTCTCGCGGCTGACGGTGTTGTCCTGAACTCGCTTTTGAAAATCGTCTCCATAAACTCCGGCTTTTCCCATCCGCCCGAGGACCAAAGCGGTGTATCGTCCCACGGGAACATTGCCGTCGGCCAGGACGATTTTGACGCCCGGGCGGGCCAGGCCTCCGAGGGAGGTGATTTTGGAATCCTTCGGAACCGCCACGGCCAGAAGGTTCCGGGCGAAAACTTGGTCATCGACCGCGAACCCGGATTTCTTCAGTTCGTCCATATTGACGTGGTCCGCCGATGCGAAGACGTCCACCGGGGCGCCTTCCTGGATTTGCCGTTTCAGCACCTGGCTGCCGGCGAAGTTCAGTTCGACCTCTTCGCCCGGGTTGTTCTTCTTATATTGGTCGGCGATGGATTCGAACGACTCCTTGAGGGACGCCGCCGCGAACACCTTCAGCGTTCCCGCTTGGGCGAAACCGAAAAGATTGAAACAAAGCAAGAAGATTTGCAGCTTCCGAATCATGGTTGCCTCCCGATGGAGCCTTAATCCCGCTTCCTGCAACTCCCATCACTTTCTTTCGCCACAACATTCGTGCAAAGCTAGTTTACGAAAAGGGGGTCTCGTTTTCCGGCGTATATCGCTTGTTTTGAGCTTTAACCGGATCAGGGACCATCCTTTTCGTAGCTTGGTTAGAGCTCGTCCTACCAAAATGTAGCTTCCCCTCCTGTGTGTCACCCCGGCGAAAGCCGGGGTCCAGTTTGTTGCCTTTCCTGGATTCCGGCTTTCGCCGGAATGACGAATTCCCAGTGAATCAGCGACTCCCTAATCTTCCTGATACCCAGGCAGACGCTGGGCGAGTTCTTTTTTCACGCGC
>PMLF01000303.1 GCA_003158755.1 Elusimicrobiota bacterium
AAGGAAACGGCGACGCCGCCGGCGCTCGTGCCGCCGGCTTCCAGGATCACGTTGAACGACATGATTTCATTTCGAGCCCCGAAGATATTGATTCGGCTTCCGTCCCAAACGCTGTTGACCAGGCCGGTGGTCCCCGAGGAAGACCGGAGGTCGTCTTGGGTCACTTTATCTTCGCCGTCATTCGCCCACAGGGCCGTGATGTTCGAGGCCGCGAAGGCCGGCGAAATGAAAAAGAGTAGACCGAGGACTATTAGTTTTCTCACTTTATCGGCTCCCTTGCGTAGTTGAACGCTCACCAAAGCTGTAACCGAACGAAATATATTGGGTGACGCCCAAGTCCGACATCGGTTTCCAGGCATAGGAGAAATCGATCCCCCGGAGTTGAATCCCGAACCCGGCCGCCACGCCCCCTAAAGAACCCTTCTTTCCCGTTTCGTCCGTCCGATAGCTGATCCGGAGGGAGGCCATCGGGATCGGATGGTACTCAAAACCCAGGTGGCCGCTGACCGCCCCCGTTTGATGGTAAACCCCTTCGGTGCTGAAGCTCCAGCCGTTCTCCACCTGGTAGGCAAACCCCGTGTGGATGGCCGTCGGCAAGGGATTCCCTTCGTTCAGGAAGGTCAATTTCGATCCCACGTTCGTCAGCACCGCGGCCAAGGTCATGTTCTTGTTCAACTGATACATAGTACCCACATCGGCCCCGTACGCGCTGGCGGACACGTCGGCGAGCCGGGCGTTGATCCACTTTCCGGTCAGGCCGAAGGACAGTCGGTCCGTAAAGGCGCGGCCGAACGAGACGTTGTAGACCGTGAAATGCGTGGAGAAATCGCCGGTCGGATCCCCGTTCGCATCGGTGCCGGAGATTTTCCCTCCGCCGAAATATTGGACGGCGCCCCCGATGGACGCCCCTGGACAGGTGCTGGAAGGCCCGCAGGCATCGGACCCATGAAGGGGGACGCCCGCGCCGACGTAGTCGAATTGACTGGATTCCAAATAGCTGAGATGCTCCCCGGCGAATTGCGCGGATCCCAGGAACCCCAAGCCTCCAGGATTCAGGGTGGCCGCGTAGGCGTCATTGGCTAAGGCGCTATACGCTCCTCCCATCGCGACCGGCCGCCCTCCCACCGGGATATCAAGGAACGCCGTCTCTTCCGCCTTGGAGGAAGCGCGGAGCAAGGAGGGGCAGAGGACCAGCCATGAAAAGGCCAGGAAGAACCAATTCTTGAATCGGTTGGGTGGTGCGTTGGTCTCGCTCATACGGGTAGTATAAGGGGTCTTTTTCCACCAAATCAGTTAACAACGATTTTATCGCCCGCCGGGGAGAGTTATATATGCGAAATCCGGAGGAAATTAGCGGATAATGGCCAGCCTCCCCTTAGCCGAATTGTTCCCGGAGAATTTAACGATATAAATATACGATCCGGAGCCCGTCGGGGATCCCGTGTCGCTGGTCAAATCCCAGGCGACATGGCCGTCGGTGGCCGCCAAGGTCCGGACGTGCCGCCCGGAAAAATTGCTCAGGATATCCACGGTGAAATTGGGGGTGGATTGCTCGGCCTTGAACGTAATCGGGACGCCCGCATGCTTGTCCGCGCGCCAGGGATTGGGGTAGACCCGCACTTGCGGCGCATTGGTCGTGGAGATCGCGCCGCCCGATCCCGGCGGTATGAGCTCGGCCAATTGCGCCCGCGCCGCTTCCCAGACTTGGGGGTCGTCGGACCAGCTGATGTCGGTATGGACGTAGGTGGGATCGCTCGGTGAGTCCACCCCGTATTCCCAGGCGGCTTTGGGGACCATGGCGTTGACGAGCGCCTGGACCGCCGAAGGATTGACGGCCGCCGCCAGGGTCAAGTAGTCCACGTCCTGGAGGCCCCGCCGCCAGTCCTTGAGGCGCAGGCTGGCGAACGGGCCGTCCACGCCGTAGGAGTCGCTCGGGTACACCAGGTCGGTCCCGGGATAGAAAAGCACCCCGTCCCCGTTGGAATAGTTCCAGCCGGTCTGGCCCAGGACGGGGTCGACGGCTCCGACGCTGCCGAACGTGTGGGCGCTTTGAAAAACGTTGATCTCCCCAGTCCCGCCTTGGTAATCGTTGTAATAAGTGGTTTCCCAAAAAAACCAGCGGTTGACCTTTAACTTGTATTGAGCCCAGGCCCGTTCCCGTAGGGCCACTCCGTCGTCCTCGGTGGCGGTGGAGCCCGTCGCGGGCCGGCTGCAGTTATACATGTAGAAACGCTTCCGGCTGTCCCGGGTGTAGCGATCCGCCAAGGGCTGCCATTGGGAGGCGATGCCGACGCCCATGGTGGAAGTGGGGATGTCCAAGGAAGGCGTAGCGGCGGCGGCGCTCGGCAGGGAGATGGTCGCGAACGACCTCAACTGGCCCCCCGGCCCCGGGTTGTTCAATATCCAACCCGCCCAGGTCTCGGTTTGAGCGGTGTCGGCCGACTCGTCGATCAAATACAAAAAATGTTCCGTGGAAGGGGAGTTCTGCTTGAACCAGGTTTCCCAGGCGTCCGTGTGCTGGTTCATGGCGGTTTGTCCGCCGGCTTTCCAGGTCCAAGAACCGTAAGTATCGATGGAATAGACGTTATTGCCCGTGTTCACGCCGGGTCCGTCGTAGCCGTTGGAGGAGGTGAACAAGCTGCCGTCGAGGCGCGGTCCCCATTCCGGGCAGGGGAGGTCTCCCGTGGAGTTGCAGTCTTCTACGGCATCGCCGATCAGGGAAAAGCGGTGGCGGTGCGCCAAAAGAAAATGTCGGTCCCGAATCGCTTTCCCCCTGGCGCCGGCCCCTGAATTGGGATCGATCCAGGTGGCCCCCAAATAGCGGTGGTTGATGTTGGTCGAGGAGAAATACAGCATGGTCTTGGCGGAGGGGACGTCCGGCAGCGTGAAGCCGTACACCTTAAGCTGAACGGGAACGCTTTTGGTCAAGGTCCCGTTTTCCCGGATTTCCAGGGTCCCTTGATAAAGACCTGCGGGGGACCCTTTTGGGATGAAGATGTCGGCCCAGACGCTCTGGTTCGTCTTCGAGGCGATGGTGAAGGTGGGGACCAATTCCAGGGGCACGGCGATCTCGGGATAGAATTTATCGTGATCGGGGCGGTTCACCCATCCGCCCGCGTTTCCCGGGCGGCGCAGGCGCTTGGGGATGTGCCTTTCGTCATAGGTTTCATAAGAGACGCGGCTGAGCCCTTTGATGGCGAGATAGCGCACGTAGAAAAGTTCGATCGGCCGCTGGGTCCAATTGAAAACGCCGTTTCCGGAAGTGGGCGCGGCTGCGATCACCGACCCGGAGGGGCCGCTCAAGCGGTTG
>PMLF01000323.1 GCA_003158755.1 Elusimicrobiota bacterium
TCAAATCCCCCCGGACCCCCCTTTTTCAAAGGGGGGCAACTGTCTACTCACCCTTCGACGGGCTCAGGGGAAGCGGTATCATTTGTGGGAAACCACCGCTTTCTTGGGCAGGCGCACGATCACGGACGTGCCCCGGCCCGGCTCGCTCTTGATCTCAATTTCGCCGTCGTGCATCGCGACGATCTGCTTGCAGACGGACAGCCCCAAGCCCGTCCCTTTCGCCTTGGTCGTGAAGAACGGATCAAAAGCTTTTTCCAGGACGTCCTTCCCCATGCCGGGTCCGTTGTCCTCCACGACCACCTGGACGAACTCCTCCCCGTTTTTCGCCGTCACTTTGATCCGCCCTCCATCGTCCGGAACGGCGTCGTAGGCGTTGTTCAGGAGGTTCTGGAACACTTCCTTCAATTGGACGGAATCGGATTCGACGGACAACCCCCGGATCGAGTCGAATTCCCGGTCCACCGACACGTGCTCTTTCCGTTTGCCTTCCGACAGTTCCAGAGCCTCCTCCAGGAGGCCGAAGAGGTCGACGTTCTCGTTATGGGGCGGCTTGAGGCGCGAATAGAAAAGCAGGTTGGTGATGATCTGGCCGCTTTCGGCGACTTTCTTCCCGATGGTGACCAGGTGCTTTTCGAGGTCCGGATTGTTCGCCTTCCGCTTGATGTTGTGGGCCGCCAGGTTGATCGCGGCCAGAGGGTTGCGAAGCTCGTGGGCCACCGTCGAGGCCAGCATCCCCACGTCCGAGAGCCGCTTCGACCGCTCCAACTCCACCTGGGCGTCCACCAACTCGTCCGTTCGTTCCCGAACCAGCCGCTCGATGGCCTCCTTGTCGCGCTGAAGGACCTCTTCCGCCCGCTTGCGGTCGGTGATGTCGACGAAAGAACCCAGGAGCGCGGGTCGTCCGCCGTAGGTGACGGGCCGCACGGACGACAGCCCCCAGAACGGCGTCCCGTCCTTGCGCTTGAGCTTCACCTCGTAATCGGCGACGACCCTTTCCTTCTTCAGGATCTCCCGTATCCGGTTCCGGTCCTCGATGTTCCAATAAATCGCCGGGGTCTCCCGGCCCAGGAGCTCGCCTTCCGCGTACCCGAAAACTTTTTCATAGGTGGGATTGACGTACAGGAATTTCGACTCGGGGACGCCGATCACGCCGATCCCCACCGGAGTGGTCTCCGCGATGGCCTTGAACCGCTCCTCGCTCTCCCGCAGGGCCTTCTCCGCGCGCTTCCGCTCGGTGATGTCGTTGAAACAAATGGCGACCTTGCGGCTCTCCGGGCCGCCCACCCGGCAGGCGTACACTTCGAACCACCGGTTCAAGGCCTTGGCTTCGTTCACGAACCGCGTCGGCTCGCCCGTCAACGCGACCTTGCCGTAGGTTTCAAACCAATGGGCCTCGTGGTCGGGGGCGAGGTCGCGCATCAATTTTCCTTGGGCGCCATGCAAACCCGTCTGCTCTTCAAACGTCCGATTGATCTCCAAGAAGCGGTAATCGTCGGGTTGGCCGGCGGCGTCGAAGAGCACCTCGATGACGCAAAACCCTTCGATGATCGAACTGAAGAGGTCCCGGTAACGGTCTTCCATCCCGCGCAACGCGCTCTCGGCCCGCTTGCGCTCCATGGCGTGCCGGAGGGCCCGGATCAACCCGTCGCCCTGAGTCCGGCCCTTGACCAGGTAATCCTGGGCGCCTTTCTGGAGAGCCTCCAAACCCAACTTCTCATCATCCAGCCCGGTTTGAACCACGATCGGCAGGTGGGAAAATTTCTTCACGAGTTTGGTCAGCGTTTCCAGACCCACGCTGTCCGGGAGACCCAGGTCCAGCAGGACGAGGTCGAAATCCCGTTCTCCGGCGATCTTGAGAGCTTCCGCCGACGTCTTCGCCCGCACGACGGCGAAAGGAGACAGGACGGACTCCTTGGCGGATTCGGCGACCAGCCGAAAATCCGCTTCGTTATCCTCCACCACCAACAACGCCGTGGCCGCGGACGTCACGAGGTCATTTGTCTCCGTTCGGAGGGAGTTTGACGATCGTCAGCCAAAATTCTTTGATGGATTTGACCACGCGCGAGAACTGGTTCAAGTCCAGGGGCTTGGTGATGTAGCAGTTGGCGTGGAGGTTGTACGTTTTCAGCACGTCCTCCTCCGCCTTGGAGACCGTCAAGACGACCGTCGGGATCGTTTTCAGCCAGGCGTCCGCTTTGATCTCCTGCAGGACCTCGCGGCCGTCTTTCTTGGGAAGGTTCAGGTCCAGGAGGATCAGGTCGGGCCGGGGCGCCTGGGCGTATTTCCCCTCCTTGCGCAGGAATTGCATCGCCTCCACCCCGTCGCCGACGACGTTTAGGTTCATGTGCAGCTTTTCCTCCTTCAACGCCTCCCGCGTCAGGCGCACGTCCGCCGGACTGTCCTCCACCAGAAGTATTTCGATGGGACTCAGGTAACCGCCGTCATCGTTGGCCATTTATTCCTCCCGTTATAAATTCAATCCGGTTTCAACAATTGGAACCGGCCCACCCCACCGCTCAGGCTGAGCTTGTCGAAGCATGAGCAATGCCCGTCGGAATTGGCACACCCTTCGACAGGCTCAGGGTGAGCGGAGCTTGGGACATTATTGATACTGGCTTCCTTTACCATAATTAGTTCATACCGGCATCGTGAAATAGAAAGTCGAGCCCTTTCCCAACTCGGATTCGACCCAGATCCTCCCTCCCCAGCTCGAAACGATCTTCTTGCAGATCGACAGGCCGATCCCGGTGCCGGAATATTCTTCCCGGGAATGGAGGCGTTGAAAGATCTGGAAGATCCGCTCATGGTACTGCGGCTCGATCCCCAGCCCGTTGTCCGCGACCGAGAAAACCCATTCGCCGCCGTCCTTCCTCGCGCCGACGCGGATCTCGGAGGGTTTTTCTCCCCGGAACTTCAGCGCGTTGGCGATCAGGTTCTGGAACACCTGGAGAGCGCTCGTTTCGTGGACCGTCAGGACGGGAAGTTCGTCGTGAGTCACCCGGCCCCCGCTCGATTCGACGGCGGACGACAGGCTGAAGAGAACTTTCTTCATGACCTCGTTCAAATCCACTTCGGTCGCGACGACGCCTTTCCGGCCCACCCGCGAATAGGCCAAAAGGTCGGTGATCAGCCTCTGCATGCGGCTCGCCGCGTCGACGATGAAGTCGATGAAATCTTTCGCGTCCTGATCCAACTTTTCATGATAGCGCTTTTCCAATAACTGGGAATAGCTGGACATGACGCGGAGCGGCTCCTGAAGGTCGTGGGAAGCCACGTAGGCGAACTGCTCGAGGTTTTCGTTGGACCGAGCCAACTCTTGGTTCGCGCTTTCCAAGTCGGACGTGCGTTCCTTGACCAACTCCTCCAAGCTGTCCCGGTGGCGCCGGAGTTCCTCCCGCGCCCGCTTCTGCGCGGCGGTCATCGCGTCGAACGCCCGCGACAACCGTCCGATCTCGTCCCTGTGTTGGGTCCCCACTTTATGGTCCAGGTTGCCGCTTCCGACGATCTCCACGCCTCGGGAGAGGTTTTGAATGGGGCCGGAGATGGACCGGGACACGGACACCGCCATGACGCCCGCGAGCAGAGAAATGATGCCCAGGATGACCGCCGCCAGTTTCCTCAACTTGGTGATTTCGGCGAAGGCCTCCTCGGCGTCGATCTTGGCGACGATCCCCCAGGACAAAGACGGGATATACCGCCAGGCCACAACCACGGGCTTTCCGCGATAGTCGATCGTCCGGCCCGAGCCGTTTCCCCCCTGCGCGGCCGCTTGAATCGCGGCGCCCGTCGCGGCGCCGATCGTCACCCGCCGCTTGAGGGCGGCCCCGGGGTCGAACCGGAGGGGATTCAAGAACACGACCTCGCCGCCCTCTTTTTTTCCCAAAAGAGTCTCTCCGGTCCGACTCGGATTGTCCGCGTCCTCCAAAATTTTGTAGACGGGGGCCATGTCCGCCTCAAAAGCGATGACGCCGATGAAACCGCCTTGGGCGTCGGTCGCCGGCGCGGTGATCAGCATCCCCGGCTTTTGATCGTTCCTTTCGTTCAAGAAGACATCGGAAAAGAAAATTCCCTTCCGGCCTTCTTCAAACGCCCGGTTACGGGGGCCGGGAAGGCTTTTCAAAAAGTCCTCCGCCCGGTGCCCGGGGTTGCTCGAGTAAACGATCCGGCCTTTCGCGTCCGTCAACATGATGTCGGTCAAGCCCAAAAGGGGCTGCATCTTGGACAATTGACCGTCGAGCTCCCGCTTGGCGGCCGCGAACACCGGGCCGGCCGGTTCACCGGCGAATCGAGTCAATACGGGGAGGTTTTTCTTGATGTTGAAAAAGCTTTGGGACATTTCGACGTCGACCCTCAGACGTTCGAAATGCCTTTCAACGGCGCCCGCTTTGAAAGCGGCCTCGTTTTGCAGAGCCGACAGGCGGACGGCCTCCAGGGATTGTTTGTAATTGGCGAAGGTCAAGGCGCTGATGAAGACCAACGGGACCAGGGCGATCGCCAGGAACAGGATGAGGAGTTTCGATTTTATAGACATGCCAGTCCCGAACCCAACAAGACGAACAAGAAGGCGGTGTGGACGGCCATCGCCGAGTTCACGCCCGGAATGAAATAATACAAGAGCGGGGCATGGAGGGCATATCCGGCGATGGCCGCGGCTCCGATCAGGGCGACCGTGAACCCGATCGCTTTTCGTCTCGGATGTTCCCTTTTCGCGTCCATGACGGTGGAAATGCCCGCGAAGGCGATCAATAGGAAATTCAACATGGCGGGGATCGACGGCCTTCCAGGGACGATCGTTTTTGCGGAAACCACCGTCTCTTTCACGAACAAATCCTCAAGCCCCGTCCGCACTCCAAAGACATTGGCGAAGAGCAACGTCCCCATTAGAAGGACGATGGCCAACGTGGTCACGGAAAGGATGATCTGCGCCAGGTCCACCTCGCCCTCGACGGCCCGTGCGATGAAAAAGAGAGTGATCCCGCTCAAGACGAAGGCCGCGGCGGTGTCGAACTTCATGGAGGTCCACGAAGGGGAAACGCTCTTCAGGACGCCGATGTCGAAAATCCAGCCGAGCATGACCGCGACGGAGCCAAGGACCACGACCAGCGACAAAACCTTCGCGAAGGTTCTTCGGCGTTCCGGAGAAAACAATAATCGATTCATTTAGCTCCCGTCTTCTCTTTCACCCGCAGGCGCACGATCACGGACGATCCCCGGCCCGGCTCGCTCTTGATCTCGATATCGCCTTCGTGCATCGCGACGATCTGTTTGCACACGGACAACCCAAGGCCCGTGCCTTTCGCCTTGGTCGTGAAGAACGGATCGAACACCTTTTCCAGGACGTCCTTCCCCATGCCGGGACCGTTGTCCTCAATAGCCACGCGGATGAACTCCCCTCCGTTTTCCGCCGTCACGCGGATCCGGCCTCCGTCGTCCGGGACGGCGTCCTGGGCGTTGTTCAGTATGTTGTGGAACACCTCTTTTATTTGAACGGGGTCGGCGTCGATGGACAGGTTTTTGAGGACGTCGAAGTTCCGAACAACCGACACGGGCTTCTTAAGTCCCTCTTCCATCATATCCAGGGCTTCCTCGATAACGCCGAAGAGGTCGACTGGCTCGCGATGAGGCGGCTTGAGGCGCGAATAGAATAGCAGGTTGTTGATGATCTGGCCGCTTTCGGAGACTTTCTTCCCGATGGTGGCCAGGTGCTTTTCGAGGTCCGGATTGTTCGCCTTCCGCTTGATGTTGTGGGCCGCCAAGTTGATGGCGGCCAGGGGGTTGCGCAGTTCGTGGGCCACCGTCGAGGCCAGCATCCCCACGTCCGAAAGCCGCTTCGCCCGCTCCAACTCCACCTGGGCGTCCACCAGCCGTTCCGTCTTTTCTTGAACCAGCCGCTCGATGGCTTCCTTGTCGCGTTTCAGGACCTCCTCGGCTTTTTTGAGCTCAGTGATATCCGTATGCATCATCAGGTTCCCCACGGGACGGCCCATCCCGTCCAAAAGAGGAGACGCGTTGACCAGCGCCCAAAGCGCCGAACCGTCCTTTCGGCGGAACTTTAATTCCCTACTGATGACGGCGCCCCCTTTTACCACGGCCCTGATCTCTAAGACCGAAGGCTCCTGCCCTTTTTCGAGAAATTCAAGGCCGGTCTTTCCGAGGAGCTCCTCCCTGGCATAGCCCAGCATGTCCGCCCATCTCTGATTGAGGAATGTCATCCGGCCTTCCGGCGCGGCGACCACGATGCCCTCGGTGGCCGTCTCGATGATGCGCCGATACTTCTCCTCGCTTTCCCGCAAGGCCTCCCGGGCCGCGTGCTGGGCGGTGACGTCGATGCTCATGCTGGCGAGGGCCACGATTTCACCGTCCTGGATGACGGGCGACAGGTGCCAGTTGAACCAAGATTTCATCGGCGGATTGCTTTCGTAGGGGAAATCGACGAGGTTCACCTCTTGCTTCGTCCGGACCGCCTCGTCAAAGACCGCCACGACCCCCTGGGCCTCCACCGCGGGCGCGTAGTCGAACAAGTTCTTCCCGACCATCCCCATCGTACGGAAGGGTTCGGCGAAAAGCTCCTGGTAAGACCGGTTATGGGCGAGCACCGCGTAGGGGGGCTTGGCGTCGAAGAGCACCAAGCCGGCGTTGGAGTGGTTGAAGAGCGCTTGGAGTTCGATCCGCCTTTTTTTCAGTTCCTCCGCCATCCGCTTGTTCCCGGTGAGGTCGCGGACGGCGGCGAAGCGCCTCGCGCCGCCGGGGGAAAAGGGGCGGGCATGGACCTGGACGTCGATCCGCGCGCCGTCCTTGCGGACCATGGCGTGTTCGTACAGCACTTCTCCGCCGCTCCGCATGGCCGCCGCCACCCGATCGCGGTCCTCGGGGGCGGTCAGCTCCGCAATCTCCATTCCTACCAACTCCAGGACGGTTCGGCCCAACATTTGGGCGAACCGCTCGTTGCATTCCACGATCCGGCCCGCCTCGCCCTCGACGGTCCCTTCAAAGGTGGACTCCTCGAACGCCGCCAGCCGCGCCTGGATTTCACGCAGGGACTCCTCGCGGAGGAAACCGGAGACCCGGTCATTGCTGCGCCGGTAGAGTTCGGCCACCGCGCTCATGAACAGACCCATGCCGGCGAAGATCGCCAACCCCAGGCGGTCGACGGGCGACGCAATTGCGAATTGGCCGACCGGAGGCAGAATCCAGTATCCCACCGCGACGGACGCCGCCGCCGTGGCCGCCAGCCCCGGCCCGAAACCGGCCAGCAACGCCGCCAACATGACCGCCGGGTAGAACGTGACGAACACGGGCAATCCGGGGCCGACCCAGGCCGTCAGCGCCAGCCGCAACGCAAACGCCGCCGCCACCGCCGCGACCGCCGCGCCGTAGCGCGCCGTCGTCGACAGAAAACCTTTGGAACGGGTTTGGGGACCCCTCTTTTGTCGATGGATGGTCAATGGATGGTCATAGGAGGCTGGATAATTTATGGGGGGAATGCGTCCGCATGAAAACCTCAATGGTCGGGAGTCCCGCGCGAACTACGCCGAAGGAAGCGACATCCGCTTTGAAGAGGTATTTAGAGCTTATCCAAATATCCCTCAATACCGCTCATGCTGAGCCCGTCGAAGCATGAGCCATCGTCGAGGAAGGCCGCTCACCCTTCGACAAGCTCAGGATGAGCGGGGTTTTCTGGAAAGGCTCTTTTAATGTAAGAAATCCCGGCGGGGAAGACAACGAGGGATCTCCCTAGGTCGTCCCGGGGCTTTCCCCGTCCCAAACATCAACCCAATATTCAAGTAGAATATCGTTATGGACATTCGGACTTTCGTCGACCGGAAGATGTTTTGCGCCGCCTTGGGGCCCGTCGTGTCGGTCCGGCGGCAGTCCGTCCTGGGCTTCAAAGCCCGGCTGTCGGCCCCGGAACCGTTTTCCTCCACGGACCTCCTCTATCAAGCGGCGGCGAAGGAAGGGCTGTTGGTGACCCTGGACCGGGCGCTCCGGCAAAGCGCCATCGACCTGTTCGCCTCCCTTCCTCCCGAGCCGGAACGTCTGCTGTTCCTGGACTTTGAAACGTCCACCATCGACCACGGGGTGGTCGGCTCCGGATACATCTGGGAACAGGTGCGGCAGGCGGGACTCTCTCCGAAAAATGTCGTCATCAACATTTCCGAATCGGACGCGAAGGACAACGACGCGCTGAAAAAATTCATCGACAACTATCGGGGCCGAGGGTTCCTCATCGCCTTATCGGACGTCGGGTCCGGCCACTCCAACCTGTCCCGAGTCGCCCTGGCGCGGCCCGACATCCTGGAGATCGGCAGCCCCCTGGTGGGAGACCTCCACCGGGACCCCATCAAGCAGGAGATCTTCAAAGCGCTCATGACCCTCGCCCACAAGATCGGCGCGCTGGTCCTCGCGTCGGACACCCGCCGGGAGGAGGAAGCCCTCCTCGCCCTGGAAATGGGCGTGGACATGGTGGAAGGGCCCCTTTGGGAACCCTTCACCTCGGACATGGCCGCGCTTAACGAACGGATTTCCCGAACGGCGGCCGCTTTCAAGTCGTACACCGTCGATAAAAAGAAAGCCCAGTCCGCCCGGGAACGGACGGAAGACCTCATGGTGGGAAAACTCGTCAAAGACCTGTCGGCGCTGACGACGGACCGGTTCGAGTCCCGCTTGGCCGAGATGGTTCGGGAGAACCCCGGCGTCGAATGCCTGTTCATCCTGAACGACAAAGGCCGCCAGGTCACCGACGCCGTGTGGAACTCCTCCCGCCCGGTCCGGGAGAACGTCCTGTTCCGCCCCGCGCGGAGAGGGGCGGACCACTCCATGAAAGATTATTATTTCCTGCTGACGGACGACTTCGTCACCCGCTTCCGGTCGGAGCCCTACATTTCCCAAGCCTCGGGCAGCCTCTGCGTCACGCTGTCCGGATCCTTCCGCGACGCCTCGAACGAAAACCACGTCCTCTGCGTCGACCTGCCGATTTCCTAAAACAAAGGTAAAAGTAAAAAGGGAGGAAGAAAGTCAGCCCAATTTTTTTCTAACTTTTTCCTTTTACCTTTTTACTTTTGCCTTATCCTTGAAATAATTTTAAGGACAGCGCGTCGAACGCCTCCAGCGTGAGGGTCTCCGCCCGGGCGCCGGGGTCCAGGCCTTGCTCCCGCAGGGCCGCCTCGACCTTTTCCTTTTCCATTTCCAGGCCGTGGGACAAGCTGTTCAGAAGGGTCTTCCTTCTCTGCCCGAACGCGGCGTGGAGCGTGCGGAAGAACGCCGCCTCGTCGCGGACGCGCGGGACGGTCCGGCGGCGAAGGCGCAGCACCGTGGACGTCACTTGGGGCGGCGGAGAAAAGGCCCCCGGCCGCACGTCGAAGAGGCGAGCCGCCTCCGCTTTGGCTTGGACCGCCAAGGAAAGGATCCCGTACTCATGGGACCCGGGCGCGGCCGTGATCCTCCGGGCGACTTCCTTTTGCGTCATCACCACCGCCTCGGACCACCCCGTCCAATCGAGGAGCTTCCTCAAGATCGCGTTGGCCGCGGAGTACGGCAGGTTGCCGATGACTTTGACGTTCCCCGCCGGGACTTCGGGCAACGGCCATTTCAAGAAATCGGCCTCGACGACGCTCACACCGGGCTCCATTCCCCATCGTTCCGTAAGCCGATGCGCGAGCTCGCGGTCCAACTCGACGACGGTCAGGGTCACCGACGCTCCCGCTAAATGTTTCGTCAAAGCGCCGCGGCCGGGGCCGATCTCGATGATCGGCGTTTCCGGCTCGGCCTCCAAGGCCGCGACGATCCTCCGGCAAACCCCGTCGTCCGTCAGGAAATTCTGGCCCCACCGTTGTCTCATAACGACCCTCTCCTCTTTGATGCCTTTAGAAAAAGAGCTTTCCCGTCATCCATCCTTTTCGTCTGTTGCGTCCGCGGGGAAACAAACGATATACTGTTTCCAACAGGGGGATTAAAATGACCAAACCGGCAAATACCACAAACATCAGAAAAGAACTGGGCCAACGCATACGGGCGCTCCGTAAGCGGAACGGCTACACCCAGGAAGACATGGCGGAGCGATGCAACCTGCACTGGACTTACATCGGCGGCCTCGAACGCGGCGAGAGAAATCCGACGCTCACCACCCTGAAACGGATCGCCGACGGGTTGAAAGTGAACATCCACTCCCTCCTGGGCCGGCCTTCCGGCGAGGAAGCGGTCCTGACGCCGCGAGAGAAGAAAGAAGGCAATATCCTCAAGTGGCTGCGAAAAAAAGATGACCCTTCCTTGGACTTGGCTACCCGCCTGGTGCGCGAAATGGTCCACTGGCAGGACAAGTACAAAATCGGGAAATAGCGTCCGGCGAACATCGGAAGGATAACAAAGCGGGGTTATTTTCCCCGCTTTTGTTTTATCCCTTTATCATTTTGTCCGTCACCCCGGCGAACGCCGGGGTCTAGGCTGTATATCCGATCCTAAGAAACCGCTTCAAACCCTGGATACCGGCTTTCGCCGGTATGACAACTTATTTGTTCGGAATTGTAATTAGCAAGCGGCGGAGGCGCTCCAGGGCCCAGAGAGCGCTCCGCTCCCGGATCCGGGCCCGGTCGCCGGAAAATCGGTGCTCCCAAGCCCGGCGGACGCCCGGCCCCGCCGCCGCGATATACACGAGACCCACGGGCTTGGCGGCGAAGCCGCCTTCAGGCCCCGCGATGCCGGTGACCGCGACTCCCCACGTCGTCCGCGCCCGGCGGCGGACGCCATCGGCCATCGCCAGGACGCAGGCTCGGGAAACCGCCCCGTGTTTTTTCAGGACGGACTCCGGCACGCCGAGGAGCCGCTTCTTGGCCTCGTTCGCGTAGGTCACGAGTCCTTCGACGAACCAAGCGGAACTGCCCGGGACGCGGGTGATCCGCTCCGCCAAGCCTCCGCCCGTGCAGGATTCGGCTAAAGCCAGCGTTTCTCCCCTTGTTTTCAACAAACCGCCCACCGTTTCTTCCAACGTCTCCCGCCCGATGCCGTAAATTCCCTTCCCGAAAATTTTCCGAACCCGTTTTTCAATGGCCGTTATCCGACGGGAAACTTCCTCCGAAGTAGGGCCGCCGACGGTCAAGTCCACGTCCACGACGCCTTCTTGGGCCAGGATGCCCCACGTCACTTTTATTTTCCCGCGGGACTTCTCGCTCCGAACCAAAGGTCGCATGCACCGGTCGACGTCCGACTCGGAAACGCCGAAGAGGCGCCACACCCTCGTTTCCATCTCGCCCGACGGAACCCGCGCCTTCAACCACGGAAGGACGAAATCGTCCGCCATGGGGAACAGCTCCCGCCCCGGACCGGGAAGGAGGACCACGGTTTTCTTTCCGATCGTGAGGCGCTGTCCCGGGGCCGTGCCGTTCGGGTTCGCCAAGACCTGCGCGCCGTCCAAGAGGAACGCCTGGCGACGGTTCATGGGAGCCATCGGCAGGCTCATGGCCCGGAACTTTTCCCGGATCGCCCGGAAGAGCTCGGGACGGAACCGAAGGGGACGATTCAGAACTTTGGACCAGACGTCCCGAGTGATGTCGTCGAAGGTGGGCCCCAGGCCGCCGGAGCAGATCACCAAATCCCCCCGCCGCCACGCCTCGCGGAAGACCGCCTCCATTTCCGAGGGATCGTCTCCGACCACCGTTTCCCGGGCGATCGCCAGTCCCAAGGTCCGCAGGCGTTCCGAGAGCCCGACGGAGTGGGTGCTGACTTTCCCCGTAAGCAGTTCCGTCCCGACGCAAACAAGTTCAACGCGCAATTTTTCCCTCTCTATTTTTATTCACCCAACCACATGGTGGGGGCTCCGCCCCCACACCCCCGAAATCATGGCAGGGGTTCCACCCCTGCACCCCAACTTCGCGGGGCCTTCCCGGCCCCGCCCCCCGGCCAAGGGACCTTTTGCTTGCCCAAAAGGTCCCTTGGATCTCTAAAAGGGCACCCCGGGCGGCTTCAGTCGGTG
>PMLF01000054.1 GCA_003158755.1 Elusimicrobiota bacterium
GAATCCCGAAGGATTGAAACCGGTTCCCCAAGGTCGCGCGTCCCTCCTCGATCAGTTCCTTGGAATAGGCGTCCGCTCCCATCCCGACGGTCGCCAGGCACACGCCCGGGTCGTTCAACCGGCCGACGGCCGCGATCAGGTCTTCCACCCCCTTGAATTGCTTCGGGGTCCCCGCGAACATTACGACCTTAGCCGAGGACGGTAGTCCGATCTCCCGCCGTTCCTCGACTTTTGAATATCGGGTCGGATCGAACACCCGTCCGTCTCGTGCATGGGGGACGAGAGTTCCTCCGAATTTTTTTTGAAGGAAACGGTTGGACACCGTCACGTCGTCCGCTAGGAAAGCGAGTTTTTCACAGGCGTAGTCCAGCCACTTTTTCTCGTTCCGTCCGTGATAGTTGAACCCCATCTCCCAATCGTCCACGTCCAGGAGGAGGGGCCTGTGATCGAAGAATTTCTTATAGAGGCCCACGACGTAACTGGAAAACAGGAGCTTGCTCGCGTAAACCACGTCGCCGTCCGCCAATCCGGCCAAAGGTTTCAATTGGTTTCGCATCCTCGTCCCATTGCCGAAGCGGACCGCCTTGATCCGTATGTCGTCCCGGCCCGAAAGCGGCTCCCAGACGCCTATTCCGAACATCGGACCGACGATTTCCACGTCGTACCGCGCCTTCAGCATCTCCGCCAACAGCCAAGCCCGGGCCAGGCAATTATGGGAAACGTCGGGCGTGAGGATGGAAACTTTCATAGAAGCCCTTCCCAAAACCCCTCGCCCTCGCCGCCGGGACGAACGCGCGCGCCCGAATTTCCCGCCCGCGCGGGGATGACAGAGGAAAGGATTTTCTTCCGCCGGTCCGATCCTCTTTCCGAAAACGAAAGGATGGGTTTCAAAACCGATCCGCGAAGGGCGCTCAACGAGGAGATTCCAGCGACGGTCCTCGACGCCTCCGGCTCTTGGATCCTCGCCCCGACGCAGAGTCCGCGGATGACGTCGTACATTTTGCGGGCGGTCGCGTAATGCAGCCGGTACCCGTTCCGGGGACGGAACTTCTCCTCCAGCAGTCGATGCAGGACCTTCATCTCGCCTCCGTTAAAAAGGGCTTCGCTGTTGTCCTCTTGAGTCCCGTGAGCATGGACCTTGATGAAGAGGGCGTCGGGCCGGCCTTTCACCTGTATCGATTGACGGGCCCAAAGGTTCACGCGGGACGGCGAGAGCGGGTTGTCTTTGGATATTTCCGCGCTCTCGATGCGCGGCAGCACTCCGCCCTTGCGGCTCCTCCAGTTCAACGCCAGAGGGCCTTGGATGATCAAGAGGCCCTTTTCATCCCAATATCCCGCCTCCGCGTCCCGCCCGCCGTCGTGGGGCTTGAACTTTCCCGGAACGTCCCGGGCGAAATAGAGGCTGTTGATTTTGCTCGTCTGCGTCTCGTCGGGCGCGGAGGGCAGGGTGAAATCGGCGTAGCAGCCGGTTTCTTTCAGCACGGTCAGTTCGCCGTCGACGCCGCACCACCTCCCGTCCCGCCTCGAATTGGCGAGGGCCCAGTTGCCGTGAATGAAGGCGTATTCGATCTCACCGGTGTCGGGGTTTCTCTTCAACAACCCGTGCCTTTCATGAAGGACGGTTTTGAAACGCGTCAGTTTCCGTCGGAGGCCTTCCGCCGTGTCGCGGTCGTGATGCAGATGGATCTCCACGTCTCCCAAGCCCCACCGGCACAGTTCCGCTAAGGATTCCAACAGGGCGGGGTCGTATTCCTCCTCCGGATAGAAGAAGGTATGTTGCGGCGGACGGCCTTCTTCGTCGCGGAATCCTCCGACCGCGCGGGGATATCGTTCGACCCATTTTTCGACCCGCTCCCGCGCCAGGTCGGGCCCGGCCCCGCCCCAGAACGGCTCAAAATGGTCCGCGAAGCAGAAATATACGTCCGTTCCCTCAACGGGGCGACGCGGCCGGGGAACCAGCGCGCGCCCGGCGTACCCCGCCACCCATAAATGCAGGTTCCGGCGTCGAAGCAGGAGACCGACGACCACCGCCATGAAGAAGAGGATCGCCGATGCTGCGATAAGCGCGATCATCGTTCCGCCTTCCTCCAGAGGGGGCTTTGCCCCCCTCTGAAGAATTTGAAAAATCCATACAAGGCGGCCCCGTTCCCGAAACAAAAATAGAGGGGGAAATACAACAATGGATTCTTAATCCCTCGACGCGTTAGGAAGAATCCCGCGACGGCGGTGGCGTAAAAGGCGCACTGGAGGGCGAAGATTTCCCGGTACAACGACGAGGGAATCAACGCGCTCAAGACGAACGCCGCGATCAACGGAAAGGGCGCCGCCCATCGAAGGAGTTTGTGGGACAGGAATTGGCCCGCGAACCACGTGCGAGGGGGAAGGAGCATCTCTCGAAATTCCTTCAGGATTTGGTAGCCGGCGGACGCGTAACGGGTCTTGAGGAAGAACTCGTCCCGGAGGGATTTGGAAGCCGCCTCTTCGGATACCGCGTCCCACTCATAAACGACGCGAAAGCCTTTTTGGACGATCTTCAACGTGAGGTACATGTCGTCATGGACCATTCTTGGCGGTATGGCCTCGTAGAGGGAGCGCCGGACCGCGAACATCTCCCCGTCCGCGGTGGAGACCGAACCCAGGTCCGTTTCGGCCTTCTTGAGGCGGGCCTCGTAGTTCCAGAAACCTTTTTCCCCCGCCGCGGCTTCCCGACGGGAATCGGAGCGCACCACTTTTCGCCCCGACACGCCTCCCACCGACGGATCGTTGAAGTTCCGCACCAAGCGGCGCAGCGCCCCGGGAGCATAGATCGTATTGGCGTCGGAAAAGAAGAAGACCTCCCCCGCGGCCGCCGCCGCGGCACGGTTCAACGCGGCGGATTTACCCCGGCGCTCGGTCTCGTGGAGGACCTTCACGCCCGGATATTCGCGCGCGATGTCCGCCGTGCGATCGGTGGAACCGTCGGCGGCGACGAGGATTTCCAGCTTCTCCTCGGGGTAGTCCAAGCGGAGGGAGTTGAGGATTTTTTCCCGGATCACCGGCTCCTCGTTGTAGGCCGCGATCACGAGGGTCACGATCGGCTCCACGTCCGCCTTATTGACGCGCCGGGGACGAAGGAAGGCCAGGAGAGACACCAAGGCGAAAAATCCGACGTAGGTGTACCACACCCAAAAGATCGAAAACCAGAACAGGGCTTTCACGGGCGATCTCCCTTTTGGGGGAGACCGGCGAAACCCGCCAACACGGCGCCGGCTTTATGACCCCAGGTATGCTCGCGCTCCACGCTTTCCCGGGCGGAACGGCCCAGTCGTTCCCGGAGCGGTTTGTCCTCGATGATCCTCCGCAGGCTTTCCCGGAGGGCGGCCCCGTCGCCGTTCTTGAAAACGATCCCGTTGATCCCGGAGACGACGACGTCCTCGACCGGCGCCACCGACGGAGCGGCCACCGCCTTGCCCGAGGCCATGAACTCGAAGAGCACCACCGGCGATCCGAAGGGATTGGAATCCGGGATGACGCAAACGTCCATCGCGGCGATGTGCCGGGGCATCTGCTCTCGGGGGACGCAGGGCAGATGGACCACCCGCCCGTCGAGCTTCAGCCGCTCCACGTGCTCGGCGACGAAATCCCGACGGACTCCCTTTCCCGCCACGTCACCCACCAGCAGGAGCCGAAGGTCCGGCCTTCCGGACGCCAGTTCGCCGAAAGCCTCCAAGAGCCCCGGCAGGTTGTCCCAGGGATCGATCCATCCGACGAATCCCACCACCTGTTTCCCCACCAGGCCGTGGGCAGCCCGGACGTCGGATCCGTCCTGGGCGGGCGAAAACATTTTTTCGTCGACCCCGTTGGGCAAAACGATCACTTTTCCGGGGTCCACACCCAACGAAGTGATCCGCTCCTTGAGGTAGCTGGAGACGGTGAAAATGAGGGAGGCTCGGGATAAAACCCATTTCTCGATCCACGCCGCCAAAGGACGAAGCAGGAGGGGGCGGGCGCGTGGAATTCCCGTCACTTCGTTCACTTCCAGGAGGAAGGGGATTTTTCGTCTTCGAGCCAGGGACGCCGTGACCCACAGGAAGAACGCGTGACGCTCATAAATGAAATCGAACCGGCCCGCGTCGATGATCCGCGCCAGCGCCCGCCGCCGGACGAGGTTGTAGGCGATTTCCATTATCTCGAATATGATTTGGGGGGCATGGCGGCTCAGGGCTTTCCAAAGGCGGGCCGTCGGTGAAACGCCGTCTCCGTAAACGTAGCCGCCCTCGTTTTGGAAGGGATGGATCCCGGGCGGAGAACACAAGACGACGTTGTGCCCCCGCTTGCGGAAACCGCGGACGATGGCCGAAATATGGACGCCTTCGGCGCCGTGGCCCTGGGTGCGGTGGTGATAAAGGATGTTCATCGCCCGACGTCCTCCGTTTTCAAAAGACCTTGAAATAGACCCGCGTGATCGTGAAGAAAACGGCCATGCCGGCCAATTGGAAAAACGCGACGTTCTTGAAATCACGGAACCCGAACCGGACGGTGTAGCCGCTCAGGCGCACCACCGTCATCGACAACGCCAGCAGGACGTAAAGCAGTTCGAACTCCGCCGTCACGAAGAAGGACGTGATGATGTATCCCGCCAAGGCGATCAGCAGGCCGTCGGCCAACGAACGGTGCCGGGGATCTTGGATGAGGGGCCGGCAGGCCCGGAGGCTCTTCACCGACACGTAAAGGAGGGCCAGCCACGACATCAGGCCGAAGAGTCCCGTCTCCCCCATTACCTCCAAAAAGGAATTGTGGGCGATGAGCTTGGAGGTGTAGCTCAGGAACTGCCCTTTGCCGATGCCGAAGAGGGGGTTGTAGTGGACCATCTCGAAGGCCTCCGTCCACATGTCCACGCGGTAGCTGGCGGAATTGTCCTTGTCGTGAAAATCGCCGAACCGAGACGGCGCCGCGACGATGAGCAGGCAGACCAGGGCCATCCCGAAAATCAATCCCCACTTGCTTTTGATCCGGGACTTGAAATGCAGGAACACGACCACCAAGAGGGACATGAACCCGCCGCGGGAATTGGTGAGGTAGATGGCGGTCACTATGAGGGGCGCCGAGACGACCGCGACCAACCGCACCAGCCCCTTCCAGGGACCGAAAATAAACTGCAGCAGGAACGGGACCGAAATCACGAACAACAGGCAGAGGACGTTCATTCCGTCCCACAGACCCACCCACTTGATGCGCTGCCCCCACCCCAGCCCCTGGCCCGCCCAGCCGATGCCGTGGATCTTCTGGTCGATGCCCTCCACCGCGAGGACGGCGGTGAGGAGGACCATGAACAGGATCAGCCGTTTCAGCTTCTCGAAATCGTCGACGACGAGGGCGAAGGTGAAGAAGATGACGGCGAAGCGGACGTACGAATACATGGTGCCCGCGGCCATGGCCGTATCCCCGTGGGAGAGGTTCGACAGGAGCACCCCGATGACCCACAGGACCATGATCCGAAAGTGCGGCATCTTCAAGACCGCTCCGGCGCTTTTCGGGGATTTCCCAAGGATTCCGGCAATCAGGACGAGAGGATAGACGATGAGGTCCACCGGCACGCCGACGAAACCCGGGACCCAGTCCTGGGGGCGGATGTAGAGGAAGAAGAAATACGTCAGGAGCCCTAAGAACGCCATGGTCAACCCCCTACCGGAAGGAACCGGCGGCCGAACGTCGAGAGGAACCCTCGCGCGCGGTCCAGGTCCTGGCGGCTTAAACAACCCACCAAGCGGTAAAGAGCGATGGAAGAGAGGACCAACATCGTCTTGGCCGCTAAGGAAAATACGATGGAGGAATCCGGCAACAGCTCCACCAACAGCACGAGGGAAACCGTAACGCCCACCGCCTTGGCGGTCCGCAAATGGTCGTAGGGGATCGAATAGAACCGCTGGGAAACGAAATACGTCAGGGCGGTCTCGATGATCCCTTTCGTCACCACCGCGTAGACCGCCCCGAACATTCCGAAACGGGGGATCAACACGAGGTAGAGGACGACGTTCACCGCGGCGGAGGCGACGGAGATCGGGATGAGATAGGTCGTTTTCTTTTCGTATAAGAGCCCCGTTTGGAACGTGTAGCCGGAACCGGACACGATGGAGGAGAGGACGAGCAAAGGGATCAACGGATACGCGGCCCAGTAAGCCGGTTCCGTCATCAGGCGCAGGACTTCCTTCGAATAGAGCGTGATCCCCAGCCCCGCGAACGCCAAACCGGTCACCAGGTAGGAATAGATTTTGACCAGGAGCTCCCGGGCGTTTTCCGAGCGCATGATCGTGAACCGGTACGCCCCGAAGCTGCGGTTGTAAGGCTCCAAGATGAGGTCCTGCATGAGACCCCCGAACTTGCAGGCCAGGGCGTAGAGTCCCACTTCCCGGAGGGAGAAATAGGCCCGCAACGTGATGCGGTCCAGGTTTTGCAGGAGGACGGCGAGGATCGTCGTGAACAGGAAGGGATAACTGTATTTGAAGATCGACTTCATCTTGCGTCCGTCGAAGGAGAGACCGCACTCCTTGACCACCACCGCCCCGACGAACAACCAGCCCGCGAACACGCAAAGGAGGTTTCCCGTCAACACGCCGGGAACTCCCATTTTCCTCACGCCCACCGTGTAGACGTTGCAGGCGACTTGGAGGACCAGTTGCAAAAGGGAGACGACGACGAAGAGCGTGGAATACTCCCGCGCCCGGAAATAGGCGAGGCCGATCTGGCGCATCAGTTCCAGAACCAGGATCGCGTAGACAAGGTTGAAGGCTCCCGCGTAGGAGACGTCGCCGAAGATCCATACCGACAGGGTCGCGTTCCAGCGGGAAAGGAGGAAGACCGCCGGGATGGAATAGAGGGCCGTCGTCCAAAGGCAGGTGGAGATGACTTTGTTGCGTTCGGCGGGTTCCCGATACTCGAAATAAAAACGAAGCGCGGCGTGGGCCAGTCCGACGGACAGGACGGAGGAAACGACGCCCGACACGACGTAAAACAGCTCAAGGGACCCGTACTGTTCCACGCTCAGGAAATGCGTATACAGCGGCAGCAGTAAAAAGGACCCCGCGCGGTTCGCCGCGTTGCCGACGGCGTAAACCGCGGAATGCTTGAAGAACTTTCCCAATCCGTTGTCCGGCATGGTCGTCTCCATGGACCGCTACACCAGCGCCGGAACCGGCGGATCGTTCCGGGAAAGAACGCGGCGGCAGGCGCACCGAAGGTATTTCGGAAGACGCTCTTCCCGCCAAGCCCGGCTGACGCGGTGTCCCTGCCCCGCGCCCGCGACGGAGAATTTCGCCAGCGCCAGGAGGGCGGAGGGCGCCCACAACTCCCCGGGGGAGAAACCTTCCCACGCCGCGTCGGGCGGGAGGTCAAGCCCCGTCTCGAAAAGCGCCCGTCCGAACGGGATGCCTCTTTGCACGCTCCTTTCGAAAGCCTCGTAGGAAAGGACGTCCGTCAGGGGTAGGCCCTCTTCCTCGGTCATATCCCAGTCGACGAGCCCCGTGATCCGGCCTCGGCGGTCCAGCAAGAGATTGGCGGCTTTGAAATCCCCGTGGCACCGGACGAGCGGAAGGGAACGCCCTTTCCATTGCTTCCGCAATTGATCCCGGACTTCTTCCAACTCCGATCGAAGCTCCGGCTCCGACGCCTCGGCGGCGCGGTTGAGCGGCCCGGCGAACAACCGGTCGAACCACTCGTCGTCCAACACGGCGAGCCGGCGGGTTTTGCTTTGGATCTCTTCCAAGACGCGGCGGGCCCGGGGACGCAGGGCATCGAACTCCGTCCGGCGCCACCGAAGATAGGGAACTCCGCTCCCTTGGAGGCGCGTTTCCACAAAACAAGGGCGTCCGTTCCGCCGCTCCTCCCCGACGAACCTCGGGACCCCGAAGGAGAAGCTCAACGGTTCCAGCTTTTGAAGGGCGGCGGCGTTCGTCCGGCAGCGGGCGGCGGCCTCCCGGCTGTAGGGACACCGGAAGACGAAACGCTCCGTTTGCAGCCGATAGACGCCTCCGGAACCCAGATGCACCGTATCCGGATCTTTTTCCGATGACAACGACGCGAACATCGGCGGCCTTCCGCCGACGTTCGCTCCCTTGCGGAGAACCAGTCCCAGCGCGTCTCCGGCGGCGCAAGCGCCCAGGAACGCCCGCATCCGGGAAAAGGAAAACGCCTTTCCCCAAAAGACGCGCATTTGATACGGCTTTCCGATGGAACGCCACGACCGCAGCCAACCGCGGAAATGGAACCCTTCCGCCTTCAGGGCTCTGTTGATGGAAAACGCCGGGAAATCCGATCTCCGGCCTTTCAAACCCAGGCTGGCCCAGCCGGCATGGCCATCCACGTAGGCCTCTCCGCCGGACTTGAGGACTCGGGACAGCTCCCTCATCCGGAAATCTTCCCCGGGACCGTCCGCGGTCGGCTTGTAGCCGTGAATGGCCCCGACGTCGAACGCTCCGTCTTCAAAGGGCCAACGGGCGGCGGGGTCCCATACGAACACGTGAACGTTTCCGAGTCCCAACCGCGCGGCGATGCGTTCCACTTTTTGAGCTTCGGCCGGAGACGGAAGCCCCGCCCACACCTCGCGGACGTCCGCCGCCGCCGACAGGGAAGCGGCGCCGCCCCCCGGCCCTTCGAGGCTGACCAATCTATGCGTTCGCCCGAGGGAGAGGAAACACCGCCAGGCGCCGTCGGAGAATAAGCTCAAGCGCGGGAGGACGTCGTCCAGCTCCTCGGAAGCGAAACCGCCCAGGACATCGATCGGCGCTTCGTGAGAGGAAGAGGGAACGAACGGTGGAGGTTCGGTCGACGTCCTCGGCCCCTCCTTAAATCCAAGAACGTCCAAGTAGATGCGTTCCAACTCGCGCGCGGCGTGGGCCATGTCGTGATGTTCCTCCATATGCCGCCGGCCCCGCCGTCCGAACGGCGCCCACAAATCCGGCTCCCTCGCCATCCGCTTCAAATTCCGGGCCAGACCGTCGACGTCCCGCTCGTCGGAAAGGAGAGCGCTTTCGTTCTCCACCACCACCTCCGGGATATCGGCGTGCCTCGTGGACACGACCGGGAGACCGGCGGCTTGGGCTTCGAGAACGACGGTGGGGGCTCCGCCTTCCGTATCGCCGTTGGCGGCCGTCACGCTGGGGGCCACGAAGACGTCGGCGCGGTCCAACTCCGACAGGAACTCCGCGTGGGTCTTAGGCCCCAAAAATTCCACCCGGCCCTCCAGACCGTTCCGCCGGACATAGTCGCTCAGTTCATCGTTCAACGGACCGTTTCCGATGACGCGAAAAATCCAGCCGTCCACGCCGTCTTCGGCCAACAGATGGAAAGCCCGAAGGGCGTACCGGTGGCCTTTTTTCTCGATGAAACGGCCGCACGAGAGGAACGACACGGGGCCCTTCATTTTCGGCGACCGCTCGCGGAAAGGGATTTTTTCAAGGTCGACGGGTATGCGGCGGAGGCGGACCTTCTCCTCGGGGCATCCCGCCGACATCAGCCGCCGCTTCATGCAACTTCCCTCCACCAGGAACATTTCGCCTTCTTGGAAGAGCTCCCGATAGCGGTCCCGCCAAAGGGGGGATTGCATCAGTTCCGACGCGTCGTACCCGTAAAACGTGGAGACCATCGGCAAGCCCAGCCGCCGCTTGACCTCCAGCAGGTGCCACGCTTCCTCCCCGAAGTGGGCGTGAAGGAGCCGCGCGTTCCACCGGAGAAGCTCCCGGCATAACGCCGGCCGGGGAATTCCCGCCAGCCGCTGGACCGCCTGAGAAAGGTACCATCGGGGCGAAAACCGTGGAACCGAACAATCCACCACGCGGGGATAAGGGAAAAGGTCCGAATGGATCCTCTGTTCGGTGAACACCGTCGGGCGGATCCGCCCGTATGGACGGACGAGACCTTCATGGATGAACGTCTCCGTCCGGCTCAAGAACGGAGTTCGCACGTGGGCCACGCAAAACGGCGCGCCCTCCTCAATCATGAGGCAGAACTCGCCGGAACTTGCAGAACGATCGATAGACACCGTTATCCCCCCAACCGCACTCTTCAAAAGGCGTTTTCACCGCTCCCATCCGCTCCTTGAAAGTCGCCGTCCCCGCGTGTCCCCCGCTGGGGTTCAAATCAAAATACCGGCAACCGTCCTTCATCGCCGCCTGGATCGAATGGTGGACCACGAACGAGGAAACGCCGTTTTGAACGTGACGTCGGTCGTTGACCGCGTGCCAGGCGTCGCAGATCCCGTTGAACGTCAGCGCCACCTGCCCGGCGACGAGTTCGTCCCCCTTCCAAACGAGGCGGAAAGAAGTCCCGGCGTCTCGACGGAGGAAAATGTTCTTGAAGAGGTCGAATCCGTAATCGTTGGTGGCCTCGTCCCCCCATGCCGTCAGGACCTTTCGATACAACTGGTAATAGGCCCGAACGTCGTCCAGGTTCCGGGCCTCCGCGAAGGTGTAACCGAGGTCGACGGCCTTCCGGATCAGCTGCCGGGGACCGTGGCTGTAGGACTTGAAGAGGTCCTCCTCTCCCGAGAAACGGCTCAGGTCGATCCGATGGGTGAAATTCGGCCGGCGTTCCCAACCCGCCGGCGGTTTGTTCCGGTCATCGTAAGGGTTGCCGAAAAAGTCGATCCGCTTGCTCCGCGCTCCCCGAAGGGAACCGACCAAGAGGGAGGACGAGTCCTCGGGCGCCTCTCTCTCGGCGATCACTCCGCCGTATACGCCCGGCGCGTTCGACGCGTAGGCGTGGAAAAACCCCTTTCCCTCCCAGCCGTACTCCATGAGCGGCAGAACCGCGGCCCCTTCGTGGCCGAAAACGACGGCCCGGGCGGCGCTCCGGAAAATCCCGGGATGGGACTTCTCCCAAATTTCCGACCATGCCCGCGAATGGAAGAACGTGGCGCAGGGACACCGAGCCGCCACGCGGTCCCACAAGTTCGCCGGAACGGGCTCAACGATTTCCATGGAGCAACGCCTCCCGGACGGCGTCGATGACGTCCTGAACGTCCTCCTCCGACATGGCGGCCGATAGGGGAAGTGAAATCGTCCGGTCGGAGATGTATTCGGCGTTGGGGAAATCGCCTCGATGATGGTCGAAGGCGTTCCGGTAATATTCGTGGAGGTGAAGCGATTTAAAATGGATGCCGGTCCCGATCCTCCGCTCGAACAATTCCCGTTGAAAGTCGTCCCGGCTGATCTTCGCCTCTTTGTTGTCCACCAGGAGGGTGTACAAATGCCGGGCATGGCGGGTATCCGGCTCGGGCGGCGCCGGGCGGATTACCGGAAGGTCGGCGAACGCCTCGTCATAACGGCGCCACACCTCCTGCCGGCGGAGCCACCACCGGTCGATCCTCGCCATTTGATGGATCCCCAGAGACGCTTGGAGATCCGTCATGTTGTATTTGAATCCGGGAAAGACCACGTCGTACTGCACGTAACCCGAATCGGAATAGCGCTTCCAGGCGTCCCGGCTCATGCCGTGGAGGCCGTACATTTTAATCTTGTCGGCCAAGTCCTCCCGGCGGGTGGTCGCCATGCCCCCTTCGGCGGTGGTGATGTTCTTCGTGACATAGAAACTGAAACACGTGACGTCGCCGATGGCGCCTACCTTCCGGCCGCGGTAGACGCCTTCGATGCAATGGGCCGCGTCTTCGACGACCAGAAGCCCGCGGCGGCGGGCGATGTCGAGGATGGCGTCCATATCGCAGGGACGGCCCGCGAAATGGACGGGGAGGATCGCCCGGGTTTTTGGAGTGACCGCGCGCTCGACCCGCTCAGGGTCGATGTTCATGGTGGTCCGGTCCACGTCGACGAACACAGGTTTCGCCCCGGCGTGGATCACCGCGTTCGCCGTGGCGCAAAAAGTCATGGGCGTGGTGATGACTTCGTCCCCCGCCTTCACGCCCGCCGACACCATGGCCAGGTGGAGCGCGGCCGTGCAGGAATTGAGGGCCATGGCGTGGGCGGCGCCGGTGTATTCTCGGAAGAGGTTCTCGAAGCGGTGGACTTTCGGCCCCGTGCCCAGCCAGCCGGACCGGAGCGTCTGCTCCACCTCCTCGATCTCGTCGTCATCGATCCTCGGAAGTCCGAACACCAGCATCTTTTCCCGCTTGGTTTTCCCCGGCACGTACGGCGTGGTGGCTCCGACCATGGGTTCACTCCCCGATGCGCATTGAGATGGAAACGCTGTGCAGCCCCGATTTGGACTCGGACCCGCCGACGCTGGTCGACGCCGCCGGGGTGAAGGCGTAATCCGCCGTGAGGGAGTGGACGGGGAAAAAACCGGCCTCCAGCTTTTCCAACACGATCCCTCCTCCGACGGTGGCTCCCTTCCCCGCGTTAAACGAGGAGTCGTATCCCCCCCGCAGGACGAACACCCGGTTGACCTTCCATTCCACGCCGGCGCGGCCGCCCAACGGATCGCCCTTGGGGGCCACCGCTTCGGCGGAAAACGTGAACAGGTCCTCCCACCGGTACGCCATCCCCGCCGTCGCGTATCGCGGGAGCTTCTGCGGAACGGATTCGAAAGCGTAATTGCCTCCGAAATTGAAAACCGCCAAGGAAAACGAGAGCGGCGAAACCGGCTGACGCCACAAGAGTCCCCCGTCGTAGGCGCCCCCTTTGCCCCGGTCGGAACCCACCTGCAACCGGAACCGTTTGACGTTCAGTCCCGCCGAGAGAGGCCCCACCGATTTTCCGTATCCCACGATCAGGAGCCCGTCTTCGGCGTCAACGGAACCGATGGGAGCGCCCGTCGCGTCCGTTGCCTTAAGTTTCCCGTAGTCGAGGAACGTGGCGTTGACGCCGATCGTGCCCAAACCGTTCACGTTGCCGGCGGAAACGGCTCCCAAAGGGGCCACCAAGGAGAGGTTGCTTTGATCGACCCCCGCCAAGGCGTTCTGTCGGAGGGCCGCGATTTCGTAATAGGTCAAGGTCCCCAGCCCCGCGGGGTTGGTCAAAAGGGCGTTGGCGTCGTCGGACACGGCGGAAAAGGCGTTCCCCATGCCCCGGGCCCTGGCTCCCGCCGAGAGGGTCAACAAGTCCCCTCCTTGGGCGCCCACGGAAGGACCGAGAGCGGCGCCGGTCGCGGCGGCCGAGACCAGGAGACCGAGGAGGAAACAAAATCGGAGTCGGCGTCGGGCGTTCATGGTTTCCGTGCTAGCGCACTTCAACCATTCCTGCCCTGCGTCCTTGCAGCCTTTGGCGATTTGCAAGGGCCTTGCTTCCCTCAGCGCGGTCAT
>PMLF01000257.1 GCA_003158755.1 Elusimicrobiota bacterium
CCCGGCCACGGGGAAGTTCAGCATTTGGGCGGCGAAGAGGAAGGCCGCCAGGAGGCCCGTCACGGGCACCCGCCGGGGTTCGCTCTGGAGCCGCATTTTGTGGACGGCGGTCCCCAACCCGGCGGCGGCCAAAACGCCCGTCGCCGCGATGGTCTTTGCGTCCAAAAATCCGTCGGGGATGTGCATCGTTCTTGTGGTGATATTATTTTTAAATTCGTGCTATTTTCTCAAATCCTTCACCCCGGGTCAAGGAAACGGCTCACGCTTGATGTCCCCCCTTTGAAAAAGGGGGGCCCGGGGGGATTTCTCCGTTGGGACGTCAAAGGCAAATCCCCCTCAATCCCCCTTTTCCAAAGGGGGAGGAAAATGAATTTACCTTGCTGTTCCGGGGCGGCGTCGATTTTTATAGGATTCGCTCATGCCATCCCTCGTTCGATTCGGCGTCTCCATCGAAAAACCGCTCTCCGACCGGTTCGACCGCCATATCCACGGCAAGAAATATTCCAACCGTTCGGAGGCTATCCGCGACTTGATCCGTGCGGAGCTCGTCCGCGAGGAATGGAAGGCGGGAGGCGACGTCGCGGGGGCCGTCACGCTGGTTTACGACCACCACAAGCGGGACCTCGTCTCCCGGTTGACGGACCTCCAGCACGATTTCATGAGCGTCATCCTCTCTTCGCAGCACATCCACATCGACCACCATCACTGCCTGGAGATCATCGCCGTGCGGGGTCCCGCCGCCAAAATTCAGGAATTGGCCGACCGCCTGAAGGCCGAGAAAGGCGTCCAGCACGGCACCTTAAGCGTCACCCGCGCCGGTTAGGGTCGGATTCGTGGTATAATCACCCTCTTAAATTCACCCATAGGAGCCAGACTCATGCGCCGCGACCACTTCGTATTCACCTCGGAATCCGTCACCGAGGGGCATCCCGACAAAGTTGCCGACCAGATTTCCGATTCGATTTTGGACGCCGTCCTGACCGGCGACCCCACCGGCCGCGTGGCGTGCGAGACCTTCTGCACCACCGGTTTGGTGGTGGTGGGAGGGGAAATCACCACGGACGTCTACGTGGACGTTCCTAAAGTGGTCCGACGCGTCATCGAAGAAATCGGCTACATCGGCCCTCGGTTCGGTTTCGACGCCCGGACCTGCGGCATCCTGAACGCCATCGGCCATCAAAGCCCGGACATCGCCCAGGGCGTGGACGTCGGCGGCGCCGGCGATCAGGGCCTCATGGTCGGATACGCCTGTGACGAGACCCCCGAGTTGATGCCGACCCCCATTTCCCTGGCCCACAAGCTGACGCGGCGCCTGGCGGAGCTCCGCAAGAAGAACGTCCTCAAATACCTCGGGCCCGACGGGAAATCCCAGGTCACCGTGGAATACGACAACGGCCGCCCCAAGCGCATCGACGCGGTGGTGGTCTCCAGTCAGCACGACGAATCCATCCTGGACAAGACCGGGAAGAAGATCACCAACGCCTCCCGCGAAGAGATCATCCATAAGGTCATCCTGCCCGTCCTCCCGAAGGAAATGGTGGACAAGGACACCAAGTTCTACGTGAATCCCACCGGCAAGTTCGTGGTGGGCGGCCCCGTGGGCGACGCCGGCGTTACCGGACGCAAGATCATCGTCGACACCTATGGCGGGGCCGCGCCGCACGGCGGCGGCGCCTTCTCNNCGGCGGCGCGTTCTCCGGCAAAGATCCCACAAAAGTGGACCGCTCCGCCTGCTACATGGCGCGCCACGTGGCCAAGAACATCGTCGCGGCGGGGTTGGCTTCCCAATGCACGGTGCAGCTGGCCTATGCCATCGGCGTGGCCGAGCCCGTGTCCGTCATGGTCGACACTCACGCAACCGGTCGCCTTCCGTCGGAAGAGATTACCGCCCTCGTGCGCAAGCTCTTTCCGCTTACCCCCAAGGGCATCATCGATTACCTCAAGCTCCGCCGGCCCTTCTATCAGAAGACCGCGTCCTACGGCCACTTCGGCCGTGACGACAAGGACTTCCTCTGGGAGGCGACGAACAAGGCCGCCGAACTCAAGAAGAAAGCCGCGATATAGGAAGACTTAATACTGGGGGCGGGTCTTAGAACTTATCCAAATAACCCTCAAAATCGCTCGTGTTGAGCCCGTCGAAGCATGAGCCATCGTCGCGGAAGGTCGCTCACCCTTCGACAAGCTCAGGGTGAGCGGGGTTTTCTGGATAGACTCTTAGACCCGCCCCTACGATAAAGAAAAAAACTTAAATCCATTCCGAACTGAGGAGAGCGCATGACCGCCACCGCCGTTAAGCCGTCCGCCGATTTCAAAGTCGCCGACATGAAGTTGGCCGAATGGGGCCGCAAGGCCATCCAGATGTCGGAGCCCGAGATGCCCGGATTGATGTCGATCCGGAAAAAATACGGCGCCGAGAAACCGCTCAAGGGGATCCGGATCACCGGGTCTCTCCACATGACCGTGGAGACCGCCATCCTGATCGAGACCTTGAAGGAATTGGGTGCCGATGTGCGGTGGTGTTCCTGCAATATCTTTTCGACTCAAGACCACGCGGCGGCGGCCATCGCGACGGCGGGCATCCCCGTGTTCGCTTGGAAAGGGGAAAACCTCCTGGAATATTGGGAGTGCACCCTGAAAGCTCTCCAGTTCCCCAGCGGCAAGGGACCCCAGCAGATCGTGGACGACGGCGGCGACGCCAC
>PMLF01000094.1 GCA_003158755.1 Elusimicrobiota bacterium
GGCGGCCCACGTCGCCCCGCCCAAGTCAAAACCAAAGGCAACCCCGCCCCGTCCCCGCTTCGCGGGGAGCCCCTGTCCGGACAGGCGGTCCCGGTCTGTGGGCCTTTGGCCTGGGTGCGCGCGAAAATAGGCCCTGCCTTTCTACCTCAAGGCATTGGCGCCATCGGCCCGACGGCGAATTTCCGGCGGACGGGTGCGCCGGTGTCGGTCTTCACAAAATCGGGGTCCGGTGTTGGGGGCCTGGGCGCACGGGTGGAACGCGGGCGTCAGGCCCCCGTCTTTGGACAACCTTTAAAGGCGGCCTTGGGGCGACGGGCGGNNCAAGCCCGCCGGTTTTCCCGGACGGCGCTCCCGTTTGGTTCCTCGACGGGACCGCCGGACGCGCCGTCGGACAGGCAAAAAATGGAAAAGCTGTACTGAACGAAATTGCTCTCCCCAAGGCGGAGCGGTGGGCTCCGGAGGGGGAAAAGTCAATTGAAGGTTTTGGGGATTTTACGGAATGGATCGGGCCGAATGTATTCGACCGATTCCGAGGAGGAGTATTCTTTTACTTGGAGAGGCGGGAAAACACCTTTTTGGACTCGTCATAGGTCTTTTTCCAAAGGCTGACGATGCGGCGGCGGTTCTCGGGAGACTGTTTTTGAAGGACGGGAGCCAGTTTCGCCAGTTCTTTGAACGGGTCGTCCCGCCGGGACGGCGGAACGTCCGAAAGGAAGGACGTGAGGGGAACATGGAGTCCAATGGAGAGTTTCTTGAGGATGGTGAGGCTGGCCGGTCTTTGGCCACGCTCGACGAACCCCAAGTAGCTCACGGAAACGGAACAGAGGTCGGACAACTCCTCCAACGTCATGCTCCGCGCCGTCCGCTCCGCGCGGACCCGCTTGCCGATAGCCTTGTCCATTTCCTTGGCTTCCATGTCTGCCTCCATGCGCGAATGTTATCCGCCCGCGCGAACCCAAGACAGAGCGCTTGGGTAACAGTGTAAAAATATCGTATAGGTAACATTCTCATTGACAGGAGGGGCCTTCGTGGATTACCCTTGGGTGGTCGGATCTTTCGCCCCCGGAACGTCGGCGTTCTTCTCTCGNNAAAGACAATTAGTTGAATTATGTTGATTTAGACAACTTCAAGGGGTATAAATAGGAAACGGGTAGTTGGCTTCATAATTTCAGGAGGGCAACCCAGATGAGGCGTTTACTCGTATCTGTTTCTTTCATTTTTTCAACGACCATTTCGTGGGCGGTCGGTTCCGGCGGTTACACGAATCAAGTGGTCGGCACAAAAGCCCTGTCCATGGGGAACGCCTTTACGGCCGTTGCGGACGACGCCTCGGCCATCTACTTCAACCCGGCGGGTCTTTCCCGGCAAGACGGTTACTCGGTCGCGGTCGGCGCGGCCCCCATGGTATCCAATACCCATTACAACGCGGACTCCGGGACCGGCGACAAGATGGAGAGCGCCACCCCCGTCGTCCCTTACCTCTATGGCGTTTCGCCCGTGGGCGATAAATGGCGGGTAGGTCTCGGCGTCAACGCCCCTTTTGGTTTGGAAACTCATTGGCGGGACGATGGGCCGCTCCGGTATGTGGCGACGGATAGCCGCCTTCAATTCCTCGGGATCAACCCCGTGGTTTCCTATAAAGTCCGTGAACGGTTGTCGGTCGGCGGCGGCGTGGTCTATGCCCGCGTGTCCGCCAAGCTCGATAGCCGGTTGAATGAAACGGCGCTCAATAGTTTCTTGAACGGCGCTCCGACGCTTTCGTCGGATGGGGGGAAAATTCTGAAAGGGGACGGCGGCGGTTGGGGGTTCAACCTGGGCGTCCTCTATGAGCCGGTCATCGGCCACACCTTCGGCCTCTCCTATCGGAGCGGGATCAAGGCGTCAATCTCCGGTCAGACGCGCCTTTCCGGCCTATCCAATGCCTCGGCGTTCGTCTTCGGGGGGTNNTTCCGCCTTCCCTCCTCCTTGGATACGCCTATAAACCCGGTCCCTGGACGTTCGCGGTGGACGGTGAATGGGTCGGCTATTCTGTCGTCAAGCAAACGCGCCTCACTTTCAGCGAGACGGACGCCACTCGCCTCGCCAAGGTAAACCAGGGGAACCCCGTCGAGCGGAATTGGAAGGACTCTTGGAACCTCGGAGCCGGGGTTGACCGCGCTCTTGGAGAAGCGTTCCACGCCCGCGCGGGGTTCTTCTATTACCCGAGGGTCATCCCGGAAACGACGTGGGACCCTGGGAACCCGGAGAGTTCACGCATCGGCTACACCTTGGGCGGCGGGTGGTCGCGCGGAGCTTTGACGGTGGACTTGGCTTACAACTTCATCCAGTTCAACGAGAGAACCATCCATAACACCGTCGGAGCGTCGAGCTTGGCGACGGTGGACGGGAGCTATAAAACATCAGCGAGTATTTTCATGGTGGGATTGACGTGGAAAGTAGCCGGATCGCCGGGGTCCGGCGAAGCGCGTAACGGCAGGTGAGCCCGCGAGAGTAATCAGCAAGCGGCACGCCGCCGATCGAGGGACAATCGAGGGGGCATCAATGAGCCTATCGCCACTCCAAG
>PMLF01000237.1 GCA_003158755.1 Elusimicrobiota bacterium
GTTCCTTGATGAGGTCCACGAGGCGTTCCACCGCGTCGGCTTCGGGGATGTTGAACTTGATGGGCGTCCTGCCGACGTAGAGGTTGATCTTGCCGGGGGCGCCGCCGACGTAGCCGAAATCGGCGTCGGCCATTTCGCCGGGACCGTTGACGATGCATCCCATGATGGCAATTTTTACGCCCGCCAGGTGGCTCATCCGGGTTTTTATTTTTTCGGTGGTAGCTTGAAGGTCGAAAAGCGTCCGTCCGCAGGAAGGGCAGGAAACGAACTCCGTCTTGGTGAGGCGCGAGCCCGCCCCTTGGAGGATGTTGTAGGCGAGTTCAAGGTCCCTGGCCAAGTCCGTCCCTCTCCCGATGGAAACCGCGTCGCCCAACCCGTCGCACAGGAGGGCGCCGACGAGGGCCGCGGAGCGGAGCAGGCGTTCCTCGGGGTTTTCCAAGAGCGGGGCCTGGAGGAGCAAAGGGAACTTGTTTTCCTTTATCCACGGATCCGACACGAGAAGGCGCCACTCGTGCAACCGTTCGGGGGGTAGTGAGAGGACCAAGTCGTTTATATGGGAAGAGGCCAAATGGGCCGATTCGAGAAGAGAAGGAGCGTCGGGCGCTTCCAGAAAGAGCGGTTTGCCGGAAACCTTCGCCGCTCGGGCGGCTTCCATCGCGGGGATTTCCCGGGAAACTAAGACGGCGTCGGCGGCGTCGAACGCTTTTTCCAGGAGTTCTCTTCTCCGCACGCGAGCCAAGCAGGCGGTCCCCGTATTCCGTCGGAATTCGCGGACGGCCTCCACGTCCGCTTCACTTCGGACCTCCCATTCCAAAAGCTCGACGGGTGTGCGGTGGGAAGCCGTGACAACGTTCGTAAGACCCTCCGTGTTCGTGACCCGGCTCACCACCCGCACCGTCTGCGCCCCTCCCATCCGCACCGCGCCCACGGCGATTTCGCGGGACGGTCGCCGTCCAAATCCATAGAAATTGTCCGTGTGAAACCTTCCCGTTTCGGAAAGACTAATCCCTTTTTCCTCTCCCCTTTTGCCTTTTGCCTTGTCGTCATAAGGCGCCGCCAGCTTCTTGGCCACGGGAATTTCCGCCTCCGGATTTTCGGTGAGCGAAACCCGGATCGTGTCCCCGATGCCGTCTTCCAGCAGGCTCCCGATCCCCACCGCGGACTTGATGCGGCCGTCCTCGCCGTCCCCCGCCTCGGTGACGCCCAGGTGCAAGGGGTAGTCCATCCCCGCTCCGTCCATTTTCGCCGCCAACAGCCGATTGGCCGCGATCATGACTTTGGGGTTGGAGGCCTTCATGGAGAGGATGACGTCCCGGAACCCGTTCTTCTCGCAGAGGCGGACGAACTCCAGGGCGGACTCGACCATGCCCTCCGGCGTGTCGCCGAAGCGGTTCAGGATTCGGTCCGAAAGGGAGCCGTGGTTAACGCCGATGCGGAGAGCCCGGCCCAAGCGCTTGAGTTTCAAGACTAGAGGGGTGAACCGTTCCTCGATCCGGTCCAGCTCCTTCCTGTAATCTTCGTCGGAGTAATCGATGGTTTTGAAGGTTTTGAAATCGGCGAAATTCCCCGGGTTGATGCGGACCTTTTCCACGTGTTCGGCCGCTTCCATCGCCGCTTCGGGCCGGAAATGGATGTCGGCCGCCAGAGGCTGACGGAACCCTTTGGCGAGCAAGGCGGCTTTGATGTTTTTCAGGTTTCGGGCGTCCACTTCCGTCGGCGCCGTGAGTCGGACGATTTCGCCTCCCGCCCGGAAGATGGCGATGGCTTGGTTCACCGCGGCGTCGGTTTCCCGGGTCGGGGTGGTCGTCATGGACTGAAGCCGCAAGGGGTTGTCGCCCCCCACGGCGACGTCTCCCACCATGACGACGCGGGTTCGACGGCGATTGTAATGGAATAGATCCTCGCAGAAAGGAAGGCGTTCCCGAAGAAAGGGTGGGGTGGGGGAAACCATGGAACATCGATTATACCAAGTGTCGTCGAAAGCCGGGGCGGACCGGCGGTTTATTTATTGGTATTCCAGAAGAGTTGAACCAATTCCCCTACGCCGGAGGTGATCAACGCCGTCGCGACGAGGATGCAGACGTTGACGACGATTCGTTTTTTTAGGTTCATGCCGGTCATGGAGGCCAGGAAGAACGACACGGCCATGATCGCCAATCCCGCGGTGAACCAGGAGGCGAGGGAGGAGGCGGCTCCGAAGAGCAAGGGCGCCGCCGTCACCGCCGCCCCCGCCACGTAACTGACGCCGACGATCATCGCCGCCCTCAGCGGACGGTCCCATTTTGCCGGCGCGGCGGGGATCTCCGAGTTTTGTTGGAGGAGGCTCCGGGTCTCCCGTTCAGAGTCGATCGCCACGAAAGCGCCCGCCCCCATGGAAAGAGACCCCGCGGTGGCTTCAATGAGCGTGGCGGCGAAGATAATCGTTTGATGGTTATGGAAGGCGGCAAAATATCCGCTGATGGCCCCGAGGGTGCTCACGAGGCCGTCATTGAGGCCAGTGAAAATATTGCGGATGGTTTCCGGCGATATCCGATGTTCTCGGGCGACGAGCATGTCGCATTCTCTCATTTTCCCGAAGGATTTTCAAAAAGCTCTAACCCAAAGCGATAGAGCTTGTGGCGTGCTGGAGCCCTGAAAGCTTCAATGGAGGAAAGGACAGCGGTTCCGCGGCGACGAGGGAAAATCAGCCGACGGGGAAAATCAGGGCGCGCAGACGTTCCATCACGGTTTTCTGGGAGGCGGGGGGGAGGACGTAGGCCAATTTACCCTCGAAGGTCCGGCCTGCGTCCGAGAAACCGCAATGGATGAGGAGGTAGGGGTCGGTTCCCTTTCCTTCCTTCAGGAACGTTTCCAGGTTCTCGAGGGAATCGGCCGTTGAAATCTCGGGGATCGCTTCACCGATCCGGTCCATCAGGAACTGGTTGACGGCTTGGGAGAAGGCCGTTGTTAGAAATTCTCCGATCCGTTTCAGAGCGAAGAGCGCGGAGGAGGAAAGCTTCTTGTCGGAATCCTCTTTGGAGGAACGGGTCATGAAGCGGAGGACCGCCGAGGCCTGATCCCGACGAAGGATGACCACCATGACCGCGGGGATCTCGCCCAGGATTTTGACGCCCAGGGAGGCCATGAAACAACTGTCGTCGTTGAACGTCCGGAGGATCGCCTCGGGGTCCAGGAACGATACTTGAGGGGGACTGATGAGGCACCGCCGTCCGATTAGGTCCGAGAGGCGGCTGGCGGCGTGTCCGGCGCCGATGTTGCCCACCTCCATCAGGTCGTTGATCTGGTCGGGAGTGAGGCTGGTTTCGATGGTTTTGGGGGGGGACTCGGAGGCGGGGAGAACGAACCCTCGGGGTTCCGAAACGGAACTTTTTCGGCCCAGCAGCCGGTCGGCGATGCGCACCAGATCGAAAGGGTTGAAGGGTTTGGCGATCATGGCCAGCGCCCCGGCTTTCTTGGCGTCCTCCTGCAGGAGCTTCTGAGATCCCAACGCGGTGACGACGATGATCTTGGCGGCGGGGTAAGCGGCGAGGATCTCCTCCAGGGATTCCAGACCGCCCTTTTCGGGCATGGTGAAATCGACGGTGACCAGGTCCGGCTTCCACTTCGCCGTCATTTCGATCCCTTCGCGGCCGTTGACGGCTTCTCCGACGATGACGTATCCGGCCGCGCCCAAGGCGCTTTTGATGATCGTCCGGGTGAGGCGGGAATCGTCGACGATGAGGACGGTGGGGGCGGTCACGGCGCCAAGGCCGCCTGGATGGATTCGACCAGGGCCTTGGGCTCGAACGGTTTGGTGATGACGGAATGCACGCCGGCTTTCTTCATGTCTCCCTCGATCGCCTGCTGGTTGAGGGAGGTCACCATGATAATGTGGGCGGCCGGTTCCTTGTCCAAAATCTCCTTGGCCGCCGTGGGGCCGTCCACGTCGGGCATGATGACGTCCATGGTGACCAGGTCGGGCTTCAGGCGTT
>PMLF01000162.1 GCA_003158755.1 Elusimicrobiota bacterium
ACAAAACCGCCGCCGTCGTCGGTTTGGTCGCGGCCGTGTTTTTCGTCCCCGTTATTTTGCGGAATGTGATTCTTACGCATTCCCCCTTGGGCAACCTTCACCAAGCCAAAGCCTTCGGGGTCACGATATTATTGGCCCAGGCGAAAAATGTTTTCGTTGAAGGACTCTGCGGCTGGTCCGGCGGAACGGGTGGCTGGAAAACCGGGTTGTCGGTTCTTCTGATCGTCGGCGCATGCCTTCTGATCTTCCGGGGTGTTCAACGCAGCAAGCCTTTTTGGAGCGCTCTTTGGTTCCAAGCGTTCCTAATGATCGGCGGGTCCAACTTAATAATCCTCCTGATTTGGCCCTACGCCGATCCCCGCTATATATTGCCGCTCCTCCCCTTTTTGATCGTCTTGGCCCTCCAAGGTTTGGAGGTCCGCGGGAAAGGACGATGGGTCGCCGTTGCTCTCTTGTCGGTTTTTTCCGTCCACCTGGCCGCATCGGACGTCTTCGGCGTCCTCCAGAGGTCCCTTCGGAGACACTATCGATTGCCGGAAGAAACGTTGAATTGGATAAAGGAAGCGACGCCTACGGACGCCGTCTTCGCCAGCAGCCACTTCGGTTCTCCTTTGTATCTCTATACCGGCCGCCGGGGAAGCGGGTTCGGCGCCTCCAAAGACCCGGATGAATTCTATTCCCGGATAACCATGTCGAAAGCGAACTATCTTCTCTTAACTCCGTTGGGGCCGACCGCCTCTCTGACGGAAGGGTTCGCGGACCCCGCGCGGATTTCGCGTCTTGCGCCGACCTGGGCCCAGGAGGATTCGGAGCGGTATCAGCCGGTCTATTCCAACCCGCGGGAGGGAACCCGGATATTTCAGGTGCAAGTCGACCCGAACTTTAAAAATGCCTTCGGCGAATACTCCCAAGCACTCAAAGCGATCCAGCTCGGAAACCTCAACGAAGCCGACGCAGGGCTTCGCTCGTCGTTGAAAATAGACTCTAAGCTCTCCGCCGCCTGGACGGCCTTGGGTTTCGTCCAACTAAAAAGGGGGGAGACCCCCGAGGCCCACGATTCCTTGATCCGAGCGATGGAGATAGACCCTTCCGCCGAAATGGCCCGACAGTTGCTGCGAGTCATCGAAAGCAAGAGTAAGAATTAAGGAGCCTGGAAGTTGAAACCTAGATCGGATAAACTCAAACCCATGACCACCTATTGGAGCAAACGCGTCATTTGGGCCGGCGTGCTGGCCGGGCTTTTTCTTGGGATTCGCGGATACAACTTCGGCACGAACGTGCACCACGATCAGGTGCTGCCTTTCGTGCTTAAACTCCTCCATCCCTCGTTGTTCCCCGGCGACGCCTACGTCAACAGCCTCCGTTTCTATCCCACCTATTTCCCATCGATGATGGCGTCTTTGGCGAAACTCGGGATACCTCTTTCGACCTTGTTCGGTGTTTTCTACGGGCTGACAACCATCGGCATGCTGCTGGGCGTCGGCGCCCTCGCCGAAGCGTTGTCGCTTCCCCGCAAGTCCGCGGCGCTTTTCGGGCTGCTCGTCGTCGGAAACCAGTTCCTCAACGCTCAGTCGTTCTTGGGGGAGGACGCTCTCTTCCGNNACCGTCATGGCTTGGGTATTCCTTTTGTCTTCTCTGGCCGCTTGGGCGAAGGGCCGCCGGGTGTTGGCGTTCGGGCTGATCGGGGCGGGATCGAATTTCAATCCGATGGTTTCATTCCACCTGGCGCTGGTATTGGTCCTCAGCGCTATCTGGGACGAAGACCGCTTCAGCGTTGATCGCCGCCGGGAATGGCTGCGGGCCGCCCTATGCGCCGGGATCTTCGCCCTGCCGATTCTGGTTCGATTGGCCCTCTTGCCGCCTGCCCCGGCCGTTGACGGGCCGACGTGGGTGGAATCGCTGAAAGCCTGGTATCCCTTCCACTATTTTCCCGAGTCCTGGCCCGCGGGCAAATGGGTGTTGGCGTTATCCTATCTGTTCCTTTATGGAGTATTGACGGTGCAGGCTCCCGAAGCCTTGCGAAAGAAGGTTTTGCCTCTCCTCTTCGCCTCGCTCATCGTTGTCGCCGGAGCCTTCGCCGCCCGCGCCTCGGGAATCCCCGGTCTCATCCGCCTTCAGTTCTTCCGCGCGGACGTTTTCTTGATCCTTCTCGGCACCTTATTGACCGCGGAGAGGGCTATCCGTCTATTCGAGGGAGAAGGTTTGACGGAGGCGCTTCTCGGCGGTTTGCTCGTCGGCACCGTGACCGTTTGGTTTTGCTGGCCCCTGGCCCTCGTCGCCGGCGCGGGGCTGACCCTGAAAAGAGGGACGGTTCGTTTTCCCATTCCGTGGCTCCTTTACTGGGGGGTCGTTTTGGCCGCCGCCGTTTGGAGTTTGAATCGGATGGGCGACGGCGATTCCGGGATTTTTCCGGCGGGCCCGGCGTTGGCTATGATGGTTTTGACTCCCTTGATGTTCTTGCCGCCCAAACCCATTCCGCCGCGAACGCTCCGAGGAATATCGGCGGGTCTCCTCCTGCTCGCCTTCCTCCCCCTGCTTTTTTTGATGAAGATCCACCTGGAAACGGGCAGCCTCACCAATTCGGACGCCAACATGGGAAGGATGGAGCGCGAGTGGATCAAAATCTCGCGGTGGAGCCGCGAGCACACTCCGCCCGGCAGCCTCTTCCTCGTGCCGCCCGAAATGTGGAGTTTCCGGGTCTTCGCCGAACGGCCCGTCGTGTTCCAGTGGGTGGACGGCGCGGCGATTCATTGGAACCCGTCGTACGTGACGACCTGGCGGCGCGGCCTGAAAGACCTGCATGGATCGATCGAAGCCATGAACGAGCAATGGGCCGTCGTCGGCCGCAACCGGTATCCCCTCTTGATTCCGGTCACGCGGGCGAAGAACCCGGCGTCTCCCTTGGAACGGAATTACGACGCTTTGACGGCGTCCGATTTCAATACCTTGCACGAGCGATACGGGTGGCAATTCCTCATCACGATGGCCGACGCTCCGGTTCTGCCTTATTCCCTTCTGGTCAACGGAGAGATCTTTCGACTCTATGCCTATAAGGAAAAGTGAAGTTCCCATCGATTCTTTCACGGGCGAAGGGGTTTGTCTCCGGGTGGAGTTCGGCGCATCCGTTATTTCATAAGCGCTTAAGAGTTTTTGTTTCTTGGTCGGCTCAATTATCCGTGGTATGGTTGGGTTTAGCCGGCCTCGAACTTATCCTCTGCCGCAAATTACCCAACACGTGCTTGAACGTCGCCGCGTTGTCGCTGCCGATGGGACGCGGATTCGTTTGTTCCGAACTTCTGCTGGCGGTTTTTCCGATCTTATTTCTCGTCGGACCGGCGCTGGCGCTGGATCGGTGGCGGCGCCCGAAAAACCTATTCCTCCGGATCGTTTGGAAGGCGGCCTTGTTTTCCGGGGCGGCGTTTTTTCTATTCCTTGCCGGCGGCAGTTGGGCGACGTTCGTTAGCACCGGCCGGTTCCTGGATTTGGACGGCGTCGCTTTCCTGATGACGAACCAGGTCATGCTCCTTCAGCACGTGGCGCAAACGCAGCCGTACGAGCTCGTCGCCGCCCCCTTCCTCGCGGCGGCCACCGCCGCCCTGGCGATTTCGGTCCTCCGGGAAATATCCCGATGGAATTGGATCGCCCACTTGTCGCTCAGCGCGGTCGCCGCGCTCGCGTTGATCGCGGCGCTCCACTCTTCCCTGTTCCTCCTCGTTCCGTCCCGCGCCTCCGCCGAGGCCGTTCCGGACCCCGACGCCGGGATGGTGTTCACCTACCAAGACCTCTACCAGGAGTGCCGCGACCAGCGGTCCGGTCCCCTGACGCATCTGTGGGCGGACCTGCGGGAACGGTATTTCTCCGCCGAGGACGCCTTGGCCGATTCTCCCGACGTTCCGGTCCGGTGGGACCCCATCCTCCCCATGGTCCGCTACGTGGAGTCCGTCGATCCGCGGCGGGAGAAGAAATGGAACGTGATCGTGGTGCTGGTGGAGTCCCTACGGTGGGATCAGTTGCGGGCGGGGGGTAGCCCGGTGTCCGTTATGCCGAACGTCGAAGCGTTGGCGGCGGACGGGCGCGTCTACACCCGGAATTACTGTCAGGCCACCCACAGCAACTACGCGGACAATTGCCCCCTGTCGTCCCATTACCCGCTTCGGTCGCCGAGGTCGTACGTTTATCCCAAGAATCCCACGTACCCGAGGGTTTTGATCTACGACATCCTCAAGGCTCTGGGTTACCGCACGGCGGTCATCTCCTCCCAGAACGAAAGCTGGGGCAAGATGAGCAACTACCTTCAAACCGGGAACATCGACCACTTCTTCGACTCGGAAACTTTTGAAGGGCCCACCTACGTGCCCTACCGCGATACCGGTTTCGAAGCGTTCGTCAAAGGCAAAAAGCGCGCGGGCAAAATTGACGACCGCTACACCGCGGCGGAGGCCGTCCGCTGGATCGATGAAGGCGGCGGAAAACCCTTCTTCATCTACATGAACCTTCAAACGAGCCACGTGCCGTACGAGGTCCCGTCCGATTTTCCCCGGCGGTTCGGGCCGGAGAAGCTCCCTTTCTCGATCCAGTTCAACAACTTCCCGCCCAAGGAAGCGGCCGTGGTCAAGCAGGTTTACGCCAACAGCCTGGCCTACGTGGATTATCAGCTGGGGAAGGTGATCGAGCACTTGAAAGGGACCGGGGAGTGGGACCATACGATTATTTGTGTGACCGGGGACAACGGTCAGGCGTTTTACGAACATGGGTTCGCGGCTCACGCCAACAAGCTCTACGACGAGGACGTTCGCGTGCCCATCGTCCTCCGCGCGCCGGGGTTCTCGCCTTCCGTCGATAATC
>PMLF01000159.1 GCA_003158755.1 Elusimicrobiota bacterium
TTCGGCTTCCAGTTTGGCGGCGGCCTTGGCTTGGGCCTCAACAGCTTGGGCTTCGGCGGCGACGAGGGGTTCCGCACTCCCCGTTCCCCGATAGACCGAGTAAATACTCTTCTTACCCTTCGGCGTTTTCCCGGTAAACTTGAACTTGTAAACAAAACCGCCACCCGTGGCATAGAAAGTCACGCTTCCACGCCCATCGGAAGCTGTCCGATAGGCCTCTTGAACATTCCCAGGCGCATCGTCCAAGGACACGCTTTTCTTATCAAAGGTCACGCCGTCGGGAAGCCCCGGAAGCAATTCAAGGCGGTCTCCCCCCCCTCCGGCGACAGAATTCTTGGCCGCCGCGACCTTTGCCCTGTGTTCCTCCGCGATCCGCGCCGCCGCCATCGAATTCACCTCGTCGCCGCCGATGACGCGGACGATGGGGGCGGCCTTCGCGGCGTTGATATCCTCAGCAGAAGAATCGGCCATAGGCTTGGACCAACGCCGATGAAAGATTTGGAACCCATCGGCTCGAACTTTGAAAACATATTCGTCGTGATAAAGGACATCGATATCGGACACAATCTTCGACAGGACCGGGCTCTCGACTTCGGTTTTTCCGTCGGCGAGAGCCTTCCTCGCGCCGTCGCTGTTCCTAAAATTGAGCGCCGCATCCAGCACCGACCTCGGAACCTGGGAATTTCTTACAAATTTGAAATCACCCTTCACGACGGGCGCAACCTCCTGGGAAGAATGGTACCCGGCGAGAGCATTCTCAATTTTCGATTCCGTTCCCATCGCCGTTCCCATGTCCTTTTGCGCGACCGTAATGACAACCGGTTCCGTGATCTTAAAGAACAGGCGATTATGCGGCTGAAGGCGTCGCGACGAATCCGGCATGAACTTTGCCGAAGTTCCGCCCGTGGAATGGCCTTGCGGCAATTCCGGCATGGTTTTTGCCAAAGCTCCGCCCGTGAAAGCGAAAAAGACGGTCAGGGCCACCCAGCGCTCCGCGCGGGTGTATCTATTGGAACTCTGGTGGAGCGCCGCAAACCCGGCGGCCAGAAGAGCGAGGACCGCCACGGGTTTCCAGCGAAGCGCGACGATTACGACCGGGGCGAAGTGGCACATCAAGAGGATCAGAGAAACCGTCACGAACGTGACCGCCGCGGGGAGCGCCCAACCCCACCGAGGGGCGTTGTCAACCGGCGCGACCTCCGCCGACGGGGCCGCGGCGGGCGCGGCCACACCCGGGAGAAGTTTATCTCGAAGAGCCTCTGATATCTTTCCCGCCTCGACGGGCAAAGAAGTCACCGAGGCGACTTTAAGCGGAACGGTCGCCGTGGACGGGGACTCCTCCGCGCGGTTTCTCAGGACCGTCGAAACCAGCCCCGCCGGCCAAACCGTCGAGGCATTCTCCCGGGCCTCAGCCAAGAGGTCGGCCGATTTACATAGAGGCGCCGAAGCCGTGGACAATTCCTTCCATCCCGAGAGGACGACCCTACCGTTGGAAACCTCCGCTAAGAAAGGAGTTCCCCCCGCCGCCATGAACAAAAAGGATTTTCCGTCGACAACAACAGGTCCGGCGAACGTCAGGTCTTTACGCAGGTCGATGGCACCGCCGGCCAACTGAAGCAGGGGGTTCCTCAACCGGGCGCCGAACTCAGGGCTGTAATGGTTGTTGGTGTATTGAGCGTATTGGCGGAAATAGTCCGTCACGGCTTGAAGCGCGACGGGCTCTTTCTTGTCCACCAAAGCGGTCGCAACGATCTGCCCTCCCATCTGGAGAGAAAACCCGGGGTTGGCGAAAGGCGACTCCGGACGGCGGGTGTCGCGGGGCGACCGGGGAACCTGAGCCGAACGATTCCGGCGCAGGAGAGGGATCTCCTCCCGCGCGACGTCCAGGTTCATCTCGGGCCGCAGGACCAGGAAGGAAACGCCTTCCTTTTGGAACATGGGAGTCATGGCTTCGGTGTGGAATCCGCCGGCCACCAGCACCGCCTGGCGGAACTTGGGGTCCGCCTCCCGGGCGGCCTTGAGCTCCTTCATGACGTTGGCCACCATAGCGTCGTTACGCAGGAGGGCCGCCTCGTAGAATCCCTCGGGGCGGCGCATGTGGGCCGTGAAAACTTCGGGCGCTTCGGGGATGGCGTTGTTCGACAGCTTCGCTCGGGCGGACAACCCCTTCAAGAAACTCCGGTCGGCGTCCCAGTCCCACGAGCCTTTTCCCTTCCACACTTGCCACTGACGGGGCGACATCTGCAGACGCCACAAACGGTCCGCCATGGCCACGCGCGAGGAGACGGCGGCCAACCGATGGGCGTCGGGCGTGACGGCCAGCCATGCCGTGGCGCGGTCCCGCAGGACGTCGATGTCCGCCAACAGCTTCGTTTTGTCCAAGGCGGCGCTTTGCCGCAGATAATCGACGTAGGAATCCATGAGCGGCTCGCGCACGCCGGCTTCCTTGGCCAGGGCGACGAGCTTTTCGTGATAGGCCAGGGGGCTCGTCCGGCCCGCCCGCAGCGCCATGCTGTCGGCGACCAACGCGGAGAGATCGGAGGAAGACAGGTGTTGGGTCAGGCCCTCCACCATCCGGCGGCGGGAAGATTCCAAGGCGTCGAAGTCCAGGGATTTCTCCAGGGAGACGACGCGGAGCAGGCGGGGGATCTCCGGCGCGGCGTCGGAGATTTCCTTCCATAAGCGGGCATCGTAGCGGCGGAGGATAGTCTGGATCCCGGAAAGGGTCTCGACCAAGGGCGCCGCGCCGGAATCGTAGGCGGCGAAGCGGCGGTCGAAATCCAACAGCGTCGTCGAATAGACCCGGGCCTTCAACCCGGAGATTCCGTCCAACAAATCCGCCAGGAAGCCGAGCACCACGGGCTGGTCTTCCTTGGTGCGCTCTTCGGCCCGGGTGTTCTTGTCGTAGAGGTCCCGGTCCTCGATGCCGACGATGCGGGCCCGGTCGGGGGCGACCAACGCGTAGTGTTCTTCTCCCCGAACCTCGCCGGACTCCAGGGATTGATCGAAGACTTTTCGCGCGGCGACGGGGATGGGGAACCGGGCCAGCCATTCCGTCGGCACGGGACCGACGGCGCCTTCGGCCAGGATCAGGACCGGCGCGGAATCTTTGTCGGCCTTGACGTCGAAGAAGGATTGGAGGTAGGCGCTGACGTTTTTCTGGGCGGAGACGTTGGTGTGAACGTCCTGGACGTGGAGGAGGATCGGCGCCGACGGGTCCGCCGCCCAATGCTGCTCGTCGAGGTGGGCCAGGTTGGGCGGGACGTAGAAGGCGCCTTCTTTCAAGGCGGGCGGAACGGCGACGGCGGCGCGCATCGGCGCCGCCATATTTTTTTCAAGTTCCCGGTTGCCTTTGAAGGAGGCGACGTTCTTCCGGCGCTGATCCCAAAAACTCGCCTGGACCACGTCCGGCAGCAGAACGCTCGTCGTGAAATAGACAATGGACAAAGCACCGGCGAAGAGCCGCACCGCTCCCCACCGTGGTTTCATCCCGCCCAGCCTCTTGAACGACCCATCATCATTCATGGCTGCCATTAGTATGCGAAAACCATCTTAAGATCACCTTATCATGTTGTAAATGAAGCGTAAATTTTTCGGGAAACAGAAGAAATAAACGGTTTTAACGCGGTTATTTTCGCAGAATCAAAAAATTCGTATCCGTCAGGGAGCCAGTTGCGAAATTGGTGCCCCCCTTTGTAAAAGGGGGAGGAAAATTCCATTCATTTCGCAACTGACTCTTAGGATGTTTTCCAGGGGTTGAATAACTCGATGCCCGTGTGGACGGCGTCCTTGACGTTGCGTGTAACCAGGACGAGGTTATGGTGTTGAGCCGTGGCGGCCAGCAAGCCGTCAATGACCGGAAGAGCGCGCTTCTCCAATTGAGACCGTCCCGCCATCTGTCCCCATCGATCGACGATCTCCTCCGTGACGGGAAGGATCCGGCCGGCGAAGCGGTCGCGCAAATCTTTTTCCAGCCAGGNNGCCGCGCCCGGCAAGGCCGCGATGCCCTTTCGGATCTCTCCCAGGGTGAGAACGCTTAGGTACAACAAATCCTCATCGGTCTTTTCCAGCCACGAAGTCACGGAAGGCTCCGGCTTCGGGCGTATCAGTTCCGAAAGGACGTTGGTGTCCAATAAGAAACCGCTCACAGATGGATGTCCCGTCCGCCGTCGGTATCCCGCCGAAGCGAGAGGCCGGAAGCGGCCAGGGGAGACTGCGCGAAGAAATCGACCAGGCTCCGCGGCCCTTTCCGTCGATGAATGAGTTCATCGTATTGCTCGGAACGAAGGACGACGACCGACTCT
>PMLF01000307.1 GCA_003158755.1 Elusimicrobiota bacterium
TCGGAATAGAGCGTCTTTCCCGAGCCATGTGAGCCTTTCAAAAAGAGAGGTTCCTTCCGCCCTCCCTTCTTCGGCGGCTGGCGTCACGGATAGCGCATCGATCACCTTTTGATCGTCCCGGGAAAACGGGATTCGATTCTCAACGCTGGAAGGCCGGAAGAAAACCGTGCAGGGGTAGACTGTCGGAAGAACCTCTTTTCTACTGCCATTGCGGATCGACCCTCCCGTCAGGGGCGCCGGAAGCTGCGCCGCCATGGAGGATCCTTCCCAAACTTGCTGCGGATGGAAAAGAGGGTCCAATCCCCACGGGCCCGCCTCCCATGCGGTGGTGGATTTGGCGTATTTCGCCGCTAATCCGTTCGGAAGAGGGTGATGCGACGCCGTCAACAACCGGGCGATAAAATTCCCCGACACCTCGCTGGAGATCAAATCCAACAGGCGGCGGAGGTGAGGCAGAGGGTCCGGATCCCCGGGAAAACATTCCGTCAGTTCGCGGACATTATCGAGGATTCCCTCCACCTCTCCATCCCTGTAAAAATCATTGATATAATCCAGCAAGGTATCTCCCAATTCCCCGTCGCCGCCCAAAGCCGATACAGCCATCGTCACCAGCAAATCCTTGCGCGTCGATTTCTCGACATGACGTTCCAACACCGACAGCATATCCAGGAATACGGCATCCGTATCGGGAGAACGAACCCCCGTTTCTTTCGAGTGGTCTTCAAACCGGCTCAGCGCGTCGCCGCCCATGTCGAGGCCGATCGTCAACGTTTTCCGTCCGGTTCCGCCCACCATTCCGATATAATCGTCGGCCAAAGCCGCTCCGCTCCGTCCTGCGTCGGTCATGGCGATCTCGATATTTAACGATTTCGCCAAATCCAATATCCGGCCTTCGCTGAGAGGAACGGCCCCGGTGTAACCGTTGATGATGCGCCCGGCCCCGTCCTTGATTTGCGATTGGACCTCAATGCGTCCATTCAACGGGTAGAAATACCGGGCCTTAGGGAACGGCGAGATGGGAACCGTTTCCCCGCTGGGCCTCCTTTCCATTATGGTGGACATAACGGTGGGGCCTCCGGTCGGGTTTTCCTCTCCGCGCTTTAGGTTGGAGGTGAAAACACGCCAGCGCCCCGTCTTTCGACCTGACTGCTCGAAAAGCCTTCGCATTTGAACCACAAGGAATAAACCTCCCAGGACGTCGCCCCCTCCGCCCATGGTGATGACATCGATATCCGTCGTCTCGTCGACGCAGGAAAACAGGACGCGTAAATCTTCCTTTCCCGTGAAAACACCCGGAGGCAAACCAGGGAGAACGTCCGACGCCCCCACCGCCAGACGCGCGTCCGTGAAGTGAGGGTTTTCGTTGTAGAGCCCGTGAGTTTTTAGATGGGACAGCTTGGCGAACTCGGAGTCGACACCCGCCGCCTTTTGAACATGTTCGATGAGGAAAAGCCCCACGAAACGCTTGAGAGCCGTGGCGGGGTTCTTGTTCCCGTGAAGGTTGATGAACGCGGCCTTTTGGGCCAGACTCATCGTCGGAAGGTGTTGCAGCGCAGCCCATTCAACGGCGGGCGAGAGCTCTTCCGCATAAGGCCTCGCGGCGTCCTGCGCCATTCCCAAGAGGCGGCGAATATCAGCCTCGAACCCTCTCACCGGATGCCCGTCGACCGTATCTATGTTCCCCTGATCGTCGAAGGTCAGTTTTAACTCGGTAGGGGTGTCACGCCCGACCCGGATTTCGGCTGTGAGCCGGTTCCCGTTCAATATTGGGCGTTTGATTCTAACGCCCTTCGCCAGCTTGGGTGCCAACTCTGCGAACGTCTCCGTGGGATCGCCGGGTTTCTTCAAGTCGGTTAGGATGCTCTTCGCGCCTTTGATGGCGTCCGTGACGGCGGCCAAAAAGGCGGCTTGACCGTCGTCGATGTGCTTGGTTGGTATTTCGGCGAGGAAAAGTTTTTGACCTTGGAATAGCTTTTCCAGAGGGGTCTTTTCCTGGGTGAAAACGGAGAGATACGCCGATCCGTCTGCCGTGTTCACCTTTTCGATCTTGGGGGTGAAGGAAATAACCGTGTAGCCGGCTTTGGTGAGACGCTCCGTCATCCCGGCGGAGTGGTAGCCGCCGGTGACTAAAACGGAAACGCGGGGATCGTGACTCGGGGCCGGGGGATCGGCAACCAGAGCGCGCAACAGATTGTCCGCCATGGACTGGTCGCGGGCGTTGGCTTCCCGGTAAAAGGATTCAAAGGAAGAAAGGTTCAGTCCGTTAACATTTCCGTCATTGCGAGGAGCGTATTTCCGCGACGAAGCAATCTCATGTGTCGGTGAGGAAGGAAACGTTTCTCCGGAACTTGAAACAGGGGATTGCTTCGTCGCTTCGCTCCTCGCAATGACAGTTCTTTCGTATTCCGCCCACTCGGCGGGGGTGAGGGCGAAGTGGACGAGTTTTTCCGTCAACATAAGGCGGGTTGACTCGGCGATGAGGGATTTCTCTCCCGGCGATTCGGCGAGGCGATCGAAAGCGACTTTTTCCAAGGAGGCCAAGTCCGCGAACAATTTTTCGGCGTCAATTCGGTCCGACAACAGGACGTATCGGATATACCCGCTCATGGCCGGGAACTTGGCGAGGTCCACGCCGTTTTCGCGGCAGAGGTCTTGAAGGTGTTTGTAGAAGTCCGAGTAGCGGACCTGTCCCGACCGGTAGGCGGCGCTCCATTGGATGAGTTCGGCGATTTTGTTCTTGTCCAGTTTCTTGACGAGGCGCTCGACGATTTCGGATCGCTCGGACTCCACGCGCTTGAAGTCGAGGGCGGATTCCATCGCGAGGGCTTCTCGGAAAAATTGTATCGAGGGAGCGAGGACTCGAGGATGAGAGGAAGCGAGGAGACCCATAACGAAATCGCCGAGGGGTAAGGCGCCCGCGTGGTAGGCCGTCGCTTTCGCGTCGAATTCTTTCAGCGCGGGATTGAAGGCGGTTGATTTTCGTCGGTCGAGGTCGGCCCGAAGGGCGGCGAGTTTGTCCTTGTATTCTTTGAGGCGCGGCGCGGACCGGCGGTAGGCGTCCACGTTGGCGGCGTAGTGCGCCGGATCGTCGATGCCGATGAGCGGGACGGAGCTTTTCCAGGACATGGCGGCGTGGACGGGGCCGGAGATGCCGTTGGTCCGAAGCAAGTAGTCGGCCACTTTGGCGACGACGTCCGGCCGGCGGAAGGTCTGGAACGCTTTCAGGTCGATGGGACCGGAGGTCCCCTCCAAGGCGATGAGACTCGCTTGATCTTTCTCCACCAGGGATTGGACCGCCTGCCCGATGTTCTTTTGAGCCTCTTCGTTTTGGTGGACGTCCTGGATGTGGATCACAATGCGAGACGCCGCGAGGGAGCGAGGAAGCGAGGAGGCGAGTGGAAGCGAAATTTTTCGGACGGTGCCGTATTGGAGGGACAGCGAGTTCAGGAGCGGCGCGAATTTCTCCGTGAACCCTCGGGGAAGGTTTTCAAAAACGGAGGAAGAAAGAGCCGGTGATTGAGTAACCCGGTCCAGGGCGGGAAGGGATGAGAGGAGTTCATTCCCAGTAATGGCGGGGTTGCAAGCCACAAGGCTCGAGTCGCGAGCGACGGCCTTTCGCCTTTCATCCCAAAAATTGGATTCCGACGCGGACGCCAGGGCGGCGTACGTCAGGAAAATAACGAAAGCCAAGAGTCCCGCCAGGGATCGGGTCAATCGCGCTGAAACCATGGGTGTAGTGTAACGGTACGACATTAAAATCAGCTTAATTAATTGTAACCGAGATGTAACTTTTTGGTTCCGGCTAAGGGTGTGGATTTTTAGCGGAAAAATCCCTGGAAACTTCTTATACTTGTTTCAATGAATTCGGATTCCCCCTCCACCGGTTTCCTCCTTCGACCGTCCTCCCTTCAAGGGCTTTCCGCTTTTTTCCTTTCCCTCCCGGCGCCTCTCGTGTTCTATGCGTTGGGCGGGGGATGGGCGCTGGTCGTCGGCGGCGCGGCGACGGTATGGGCGGGATGGGTTCTGGTGATGGCGCTCGACTATCCCCACGCGTTCCGGGGAAAACGATGGGCGTTGGCGGGGTTGGCCGTCGCCGGGGTCACTACCTACACGGCGGTGGGCGATTTGGCCCAGAACATGTTATGGAGGAGCGCCTTCCAATTGACGTCGAAGATGTCCGTCTATCAGGACCCGGTTCAGAAATGGACCGTGCAATATCCCTATCTTTGGGGGCACGAGGAGCAGCGCATCAGCGGCACCACCAGCCACGTGTTCCGGCCTTCGCGCCTGACGCCCGCCATGTCGTTCACGGTAACCTGCCGGCCCAACGTCGGCACCGAGGACTTGGCGCTGGTGGTCGAAGGGTTCTTCATGAACCTGCCCAAGGGAGCGGAGACGGAGATCCTGGAAAGGGAGCCCGTGACGCTTGCCTCGGGTTATAAAGCCTATCGCGTCGTTTACGCCGAAATGTCCCGCCGCATCCCGCTGAAGAACGAGATTCTCTTCACCCTCAGCGGTGAAAAACTTTTCTTCCTTTCCGTGCAGGCCACTCCCCGCTGGTTCGACCGGCACCGCCTCTACCTGGAACGTCTCCTCTTTTCCCTTCAGTTTCCTTAGCCATTCAAACAACGAGACGATTGGGGGCGGGTCTTAGACCCGCCCCTACGGTTCAGTGCACCTCTCCGTCTTGGCGAACCCACCGGCGGCCGGCCCACGTCGCCGCCGCCACCAACAAACCGAAAAAAGCGAACACGGCGAAGATCATCCATAGGTGTTCGGCTAAGGTGTGCTTGATCCCGTCCATTCCGCCCTTCAAGTAGGCCGCCCATAGTATGTTCGAAAACAAATTCGTCAGGGTGCACCACGGCAGATATCCGACGACGGTGCCGGCCAAAAAGGTCGAGTACGGCATCTCCGACAATCCCGCCAAAACGTTCGCGGGCATGATGGGCGGGATCCCGGTCAGGCGCACCACGACGAGGAGAAGGAATCCCGGTTTTTTCGAGAAGGCGGGAGCCGGACGGCCTTTCCAAATCTTTTTGACGAGGAGGGTCCCCCAACGGCGCGCGATAAAAAATCCGAGGGAAGACCCGGCCGCCAGACTGAAGACGCTGTAGAAAAACCCCGGCCAGAATCCGAACAGGATGCCGCCGGCGATGGGCATGGGCGTGGTGGGAAGTCCCAGACAAAAAGNNNTATACATTCGGTTTTCTCCCCCCCCCCAGAGCGCCGAAAAAGGTGGTGAAGGTCCCCAGGATCACCAGCCAACTCCAACCCAACGGCATGATCCCTTTTTCCGACAGGATCAACAGGACCAGCATCAACGCGGCGCTCCCGGCCATGGCGACGACGTTGACTCGGTCTTCCCCCCNNCTCCTCCGATCTTGAAGGCCAGCCAAAGGAACTTGTCGAAGCCGCCGAACCACCAGGCCATCCCTCCCAGCACCGCGCCGAAGGCCCAAAGGCCGATGCGGGAGACCTTCAAATAATGTTCGTCGGAGAGGCCCGGCCATCGGCGGGAATAGATGTCGGTGACGAAGGAGGTGGAAAGGGAAATCAAAGGCGAATCGATGCTGGCCAGGACGATCGCCGTCAGGAGAAGTCCTTTCAGCACCGGCGGCATCACGTGGCCGATAAAGTGTGGGAAAATTTGTTCCAAGTTGGACGGCAGGGGCAGCGCCGGGTTCTGGGCGTGGAAGGCGTAAAGGCCCAGGCCGACGGCGACGTAGATCACGAGCGTCAGGAGGCTTAAGGGAATCGCCCAGTTCATGGTGCGCTGGCTCTTCGCGCTCGTGTCGACGGAAAGGAGGCGCTGCATGAAGTCCTGGTCCGTGCCGAAGGCCGCCAGAGAACCGAAGAACCCGTTCAGGATCGCCAGCCACAATAAATTCGGGTCGGAGAGCCAGTTCAATCGGGGAGACGGCGTCCAATGGAAGATGGAAAGCCTTCCCCCCGTTTGAGCCAAAGAGAGCAACGTGGGCAGGCCTCCGTCGATCCGATGGATCAAATAAAGGACGGCGGCCCCGCCGGCGACCAGGATCACGCCCCCTTGAAAGACGCCCGTCCAGACCACCGCCCGAAGACCGCCGAAGCCGGTGTAGAGGGCCGTCACAACGATGAAAACGACGATCACGGGCAGGAGCGGCCATCCCAGGAGTACCGAGAACGCCATGCAGGCGATCATCAAGCGCACCGCCGAACCGAGGAGCCGCGTGATGAAGAAGAGGACGGTTCCCGCGGTTTGGGTGCGGGGGCCGAAGCGGATGTTGAGGTATTGGTAGATCGTGGTGCATCGGTGTTTGTAAAAGACGGGGATGAAGATCGCCGAAATGGAGAGGCGGGCGGCGGCCGAGCCGATGAAGAATTGCAGATACTGGCAGTTCTCCCGGAAGACGACCGCGGGGACGGCGATCAGGGTCGCGGCGCTCACCTCCGTCGATACGAAGGAAAAAGCCACGGCCCACCAAGGGAGGTTCCGGTTGCCCAAAAAGAATTCCTCCCTCGACGTCCGGCGCTCGCGGCACGTCCAACCGATGGCGATCATCGTCGCCAAGGAGGCGGCCAGGACCCAGAGGTCCGCGGGAGAGATCAATACGTCATTCATAGAGGAGGGTGGGTTTCCGCTCTTCCAGGAAACGGCGGGAATCCTCGTCCGCTTTTTTCAGGTAGTCATCGTCGGTCGCGCCGGATTTGTAGAGGGTTTCAAAGGTATTGGTTCCGGTGACGACGGGCATCTCGTCCCATCGGGGTTGGAAGTCCTTCGGGGAAAGATCCCGAAGGATCCACGCGGCGCGGACGAAAAACTCCACGGGCCTGGCCGCGACGGCGTCCGTGACCGTGAGCCGGACCCCCCCGCATTCCCGGCCCGCGTAGAGGTCCTTCGCGGGTTTGAAGCGGGCGGTCTCAATAGAGATCCCGGGGAGGTTCAACGCTTTGAGCCGCGTCGCCAACGCATTTCCGTCCAGCCAAGGAGCGCCGAACAAGTGGAACGGCGAGGCGGTGCCGCGCCCGACGGAAACGTTGGTGGCCTCGAAGCAACCGATGCCGGAGTAGAGCATGGCCTGTTCGGGCGTCCGAATGTTGGGCGAAGGGCCGACGAATTTGAGGCCCGTGTCCTTCCACCGCATGGTCCGTCGCCAGCCTTCCATCGGAACCACGACGAGGCGGGGGTGCCCCACCGTCTTGTTGTGGAGCCGAGCGATTTCTCCCGCGGTCATCCCGTGGCGGACGGGAACGGAGAAGCGTCCGGTGAAGCGGCGAACGGCGGGGTCCAAGATTTCCCCCTCCGTCACGTCGCCGCCCAAGGGGTTCGGGCGGTCCAATACCATAAATTCCACGTCCGCCGCCTTGGCGGCTTCCAAGGCGTTGGCCATCGTCGAAAGATACGTGTAAAAGCGGACGCCGACGTCCTGAAGGTCGAAGACCAGGACGTCTATCCCTTGCATCACGGCGGGCGCGGGGCGGAGGGTGGCGCCGTAGAGGCTGTAAATGGGAATGCCTTCCTTGGTCGAGCCGTTTTCCACCCTCCGGCCCGAATCTTCCGTGCCTGAATAGCCGTGCTCGGGAGAGAAGATGGCGATCAGTTTCACGTCCTTCCGTTTCTTCAAGAGGTCGACCAAGCGGCGGCCTCGGGCGTCGACGGAGGTTTGGTTGATGATGACGCCGACCCGCTTGCCTTTAAGCTCGGCGAAGTCGCGGGCTTCCAGCACGTCCAGGCCCGTTTTGACGGCGGGAGCGGCGTGGAGCGAAAACGGCATCAGAAGGAGGAGGAGTCCAAGGGCTTTCGCCAAGAAGCCTCCCGCTTTTTTTAGGCGGGCCTCGGCCGACGGGAAATCAATTTTCCGACGGGCCATCAGGATCGCCGTTTTCACTTTCCCCTTGGCGACGCGGAAAAGGGCGTCGGCTTCCGCTTCCCCGACGCCGCCCAGGAGACGGATGAGGCGGATCGCCCGGGCCGTGAGTTTATTGGAGCGGGGCTGCAAATCGACCATGTAGGGACCGTAGGTTTTTCCCAAGCGGACCATCGCCAGCGTGGTGAGTCGGTTTAGTATGATCTTCGTCGCGGTGCCGGCTTTGAGCCGGGTGGAGCCCGAGATCACTTCCGGGCCCGTGTCGACGGCGATGGTCACGTCCGCCGAGTTTTTAGGCGCGGAAGGGTTGCAGGTGACGAGGATCGTGGCGGCGCCCCACCGCCGGGCCGATTCAATGGCGGTCTTGGCGAACGCCGTGACGCCGCTGGCGGCCACGCCGATCACGACGTCTTTTTTTCGGACGTTTCGGCGGATGAAGGCGACGGCTTCCTCCCCCTCGTCCTCGGCGCCTTCCCGGGAACGAAACACCGAGGATCGGCCGCCGGCCATGACCGCCTGGATTTGATTCGGAGCGGTGTCGAAGGTCGGCGGGCACTCGGCGGCTTCCAACACTCCGAGCCGTCCGCTGGTCCCGGCACCGAAGAAATAGAGCCGTCCGCCGGCGGCCATCCGCCGGGCGATGAGCTCGACGCCCCGGGCGATTTCCGGCCCCGCGCGGCGCACGGCGGCCAGCATCCGGGCGTCCTCGCGTTCCATGAGGCGCACGGCGTCAGGGACGGACATCCGGTCCAGATTTTTGGCTCGGGGGTTCAATCGTTCGGTGGGGATGTCGTCGTAATTAAGAGTCACTGTCTGTTCATCGCCTCATGGGAAGGGGAAATATATTGTGTCGTTGAGAATAACAAATTTGGAAGACCTCATCGGACGGACCCTCGTGTTCGGAATCCCCGGTACACGAGTTCGGCCGGAGGACGTGCGTCTTTTTCAAGAAACCCGGGCGGCGGGCCTGATCCTCTACCGGATCAATTTCGTTTCCCCCGCCCAGATCCGCCGACTCATCAAGGACTTGGAAGAAGGGATTGGTCGACGCTTGCTCGTCACGGTCGATCACGAGGGAGGCCGAGTCGTGATGTTCGGCGGCGGGGCGACGGTTTTCCCCGATAACCTGGCGTTCGGCGAAGGAGGCGGAGCCGCCGACGCGGCCGCCCAGGGAGGGATCGAAGGCCGCGAACTTCGGCGTCTCGGCGTGGACGTTAACTTCGCACCGACGGTGGACGTCCTGACTGCCGCCTACAGCCCCAACATCGGCATTCGGTCCTACGGACGGGACCCGAAAAGGGTCGCGGCGCTGGCCGCCTCCCGGATCCGCGCCATGCAGGCCGAAGGCGTGAGCGCCTGCGCCAAGCATTTTCCGGGCCTCGGACCCGCCACGCTGGACCCCCATTTGGAATTGCCCATCATCGATTGCGCGTGGCGGGACGTAAGAAAATGTCATTTGGTTCCCTTCGAGGCCGCGATCCGCGCGGGCGTGGACCTCGTCATGTCGTCCCATCCCATTTATCCGAAGCTCGACCGTTCCCGGATTCCCGCCACGTTTTCCCGGAAGCTCATCGACGGACTTTTGCGACGGGAAATGGGTTTCCAAGGTGTTGTGGCTTCCGATGATTTGGAAATGGGCGCGCTCAAACATTTCGGCGGCGCGGCGGTTTCCGCCATTCGGGCCGCCCGAGCCGGTCATGATCTGATCCTTTGCTGCCACCGGGCGGACTTGCAACGACGGGTTTTTCGGGGACTTCGAAACGCCTACGAGAACGGAGACCTGGACGTCCGTGATTTGGAGGCGAGCGTCGAGCGGATCGAAAAATTAAGGGTGTGGAAAAACCCCCGATTCGCTCCCGGCGCGCCGCGACCGGAGCCCGAGGGCGACGCCCTCGCCCGCCGCGTCTCCCGGCGAACCGTATCGGTCCACGGACGTTTGGAGTTGTCGCGGGCGAAATCTCTTTGCGTGGTTTTCGCCCGCCTGTCGGAAGTCGCCGGCAAGATCTTCGTCGAGAAAGAGTTGCTCGACGAAAAGGCGTTTCTGGGAAAGGCTTTGTCTCGGTTCCGGGGAAAAAAAGACCTTCGGATCGTTCCGTTGAATCCGGAACCGGAGGACGTGAAGAAGGCTCTCGCCGCCGCCCGGGGTTCGGTGGCCACCCTTTTCTTTTGCTACGAAGCTCACATGATGCCAGGTTGCCGGGAACTCTTGGATACTCTGCAGAATGAAATCAACAACCTTACCGTGGTCCTTTTGCGGACGCCCTACGACCAAGATTTCGTCCGCCCTTCCATTCCAACCGTCACCGCCTACGGTTACCGAAAATGCCAAATCCTCGCCTGCATCGAAAAAATCGTTTGATCGGGGTGGACCTCGGCGGCACGTGGCTGCGCGCCTGTGCAATAGACGGGCGCGGACGGATTCTTCGGCGCGTGAAAATGCCCGCCTCCCCGCCGGAACGATTGAATTTTGCGTTACGGAAGTTGTGGAAACAATGGGGTTTGGGAAAACCCGATCAACTGATCGTTGGTTCCAAGGGTGTATGGAAATCGTCGAAAACGAGGGGGATGGCCGTCCGGTTGAGGGGTCTGGCGGAACGGATAACGGTGATTTCCGACGTGGAAATGGCTTATGCGGCCACCCTCGGCGATCGGCCGGGGATTCTTCTATTGGCGGGGACGGGTTCCATCGCCTTGGCCCTGGACGCCAAAGGACGTTGGCGCCGTGCCGGCGGATTGGGTCCGGATAAGGGCGACGAAGGATCGGCTTATTGGATCGGACGGAAATACCTAAAAAGGACGTCACGCCGCGTCCTCGATATACGGCGGACGGCGGCCCTGGCGCGCCGCGTGCTTCGCTTAGCCCCGCGCAGCGTCCTCTGCGCCGGGATCATCGACGAAGCCCAAGGACATTTGTCGTCGCTCGTCGAAAAATTGGCGGTTGGAAAGACGCTGCGGATCGGCTGGTGGGGCGGATTGATGTCGGACGATAGATTCCGGCGGGGTGTATTCAACAAAGTGAGAAAAGCGTTGCCTCTTTCAGTGATCGAGGTGAAAGCACCGCCGAAAGACCCCTTGGGGAGCGCGATCCGGACCCTTGGAAAGTTTTAACGGCGAGGGGTATACTGATCCCATGTTCGAGTTTCTCACCCCGATCCTCGCTTCGGTCATCGGCGCCGGCGCCGGGTCCATGTTCAATCGCGTCTTTTCCAAGTCGTCGAAGTTCAAGAGGTTCCCCCTCCCCGAAGAAACTCAAGACGTCCGAAAAGCGCTCCACGAATTGCACGTGTGGGAGGAGCAAGTGGAAGACGCCATCGAAGCCCAACAACGCCAGATCACGCGCCTCCGAAAAGAAATCCGAGCCACCCGCTATTTGTTGGACGTTTTCTTAATATTACTGTTAGCCGCCTGCCTGGCCTACTACTGGCTAAAGAAATAACCTTTCATTCACCAAGACGGCAGGGGCTTCGCCCCCGCACCCCCGCTATTTCGGGGGGACTCCGTCCCCCCGAAACCCCCCGGCCAGGCGCTACGCCCTGGACCCGTGGCACTTTTCTTTGCTCGTCCAAAGAAAAGTGCCCAAAAGAAACGACGCCCTAACGCCTGGTTTTTGTCTTTTTGG